>JBFJZP010000008.1:0-16899 GCA_041622095.1 Burkholderiaceae bacterium
AGCTGGCGAACAACCTGGCCGGCCTGGCCGATGCGCTGGTGCAATTGCGGCGCGACTTCTCACGTCCGGACGACGTCATCGTCGTGGCCAGCGAGTTCGGCCGCACCTGCGCGGAAAACGGCAGCCGCGGCACCGATCACGGACACGGCAATGCGCTCTGGCTGATCGGCTCGCGGGTGCAGGGCGGACGCTGGCATGGCGCCTGGGATGGCCTGGCCGATGCGAACCTGCATGAGGGGCGTGACCTGCCGGTGCGCAATGATTACCGCGCGGTGCTGGCCCAGGTGCTGCGCGCAACCCAGGGCCTGACGCCAGACGCGATCGACGCCTTGTTCCCCGGCTATGCCTGGGACCACTCGCTCGACGGCATGTTCATCAAGGCCTGAGCCCGGAAAACACGATGCCGCCGCCCAACTCCGGGGGCGACAGACGCATCGACGGCTCGCGCGCTCAGTCGTCCTGCGCCTCGCCGCGCGCCAGGCGCTCGCTTTTCCAGTACACGTCGTCACCCACCGTGCCGTCGGTGCGGTGGCGGTTGAGCACGCGTGCCAGCACGAACATCAGGTCGCTCAGGCGGTTCAGGTATTGCCGCGGTGTCGGCTTGAGATCGTCACGCGCCTGCAGCGCGATCACCGAACGTTCGGCGCGCCGTGCCACGGTGCGACAGACATGGGCCAGGGACGCGGCCCGGCTGCCGGCCGGCAGGATGAATTCCTGCAGCCGGGGCAGCGTCTCGTTGTATTCGGCCAGCGCCTGGTCGAGCACCAGCAAGGCCTCCGGCTTGAGCAGTTCGTAACCCGGGATCGACAACTCGCCACCGAGATTGAACAACTGGTGCTGCACCTCGACCAGCAGGGCACGCGCGCCTTCGGGCATGTCCTCGCACAACAACACGCCGATATGCGAGTTGAGTTCGTCCACATCCCCCATCGCATGTACCCGCAGGTCGCTCTTCGCGACCCGGGTGTTGTCGCCCAGCCCGGTGGTGCCGTCATCGCCGGTGCGGGTGGCGATCTGTGTCAAACGTTTGCCCATGGTGTCTTGCCTCCAGTTATGACCGATTGTCGCGCCTGGGCGGACGACACCGCCAAGTTGGTGCTCAGAGCCCCTGCACCTTCTGAAGTTGCAGGCCGACCTGAAAGCCACCCTCGGCGGGCTGCGAGATCAGCACCTGGGCCGCGTGTTTGTCCGCGACCAGCCGCACCAGCGCAAGGCCCAGACCATGGCCCTTGGCGCCGGGGTGGCCACTGGCATATCGCTCGCTCAAGGCCGCGAAATCGGCTTGCGCGAAACCCCGGCCCTGATCCTGCACCGCGAGCATCCAACTGTCCTCATGCGGCTGCAGCGACAAGGTGACGGTTCCACCCCGCCGTCCATGGCGCAGCGCGTTCCAGCCCAGGTTCATCAGCGCGCGGCGCAACAAGCGCTCGTCGCCGCGCACCAGCGCCAGGTCGGCGTCACAGCGCCGCTCAATGCGGCCACCCAGCGCCTGCGCGTCCTCCCACAAGTCATCCGCACAGTTGTGCAGCAGCTGGACCAAATCCACCTCGGCAAACTGCGCCGCGTCGACCGACTGCGCCCGGCCGATCAGCAGGAACTGCTCGGTCAGCTCCAGCGAACGGCGGGCGCAGGCATCGACGCGCGCGATCATCGCCGCATGTTCGGCCGGGCTGCCGACCCGCAGCTGGCTGGCCAATGCGCGCAGCGACACCAGCGGCGAGCGCAGGTCGTGCGCCAGGTGGCGCATCATGTCGTCACGGTATTGCTGGGCCTGGTCAGCGTTGCCGTCCGCCGCCAGCGCATCGGCGACCTCGTCCACCGCGTGCGTGATCGCGGCGATGCGGTTCTCCACCGGGTCCAGGAAATGCGGGCCTTGCATGATGGCATCCGGCGTGCGCGCACCGGGATGCAGCAAACCGGCCATGCGCGCGGTCTCGCGCGTCATCGTGGCCAGGCTGGCTTCGAGCCGGCGCCAGCTCCACAGCGGATAGGCCAGCAGCAGCGTCAGCACCACCGCGGCGTGTGGCCACCACCATCCGGTCCAGTGCAAGAGCGCCCAGGCCAGCAGCGGCAGGCCCAGCCCGGCCAGCACCGTGAGCACCAGCGCACGCCGTGGCGACAACAACAGCAACGCCAACAGATACAGCGACACGACCGCGGCGCCCAGCAGCACCTGCGTCGCCACCGGCATGGTCTGGCGCAACAAGCCGCGACGCTGGGCATCGAGCACGTTGGCGACGAACTCGACGCCCGGCATGGCCCCGTTGATGCCGGCCAGTGGCGTGACGACGGTATCGCCCAGGCCGGTGGCGGTGGCGCCAACCAGCACCGTCTTGCCACGCAGCCGGTCCGCACCGACACGTCCGTCGCGCAGGTCGGCGAACGGTATGCGCGTGAAATGCCCGGCCGGCCCGGCAAACGACACCATCCGTTCGCCTCCGGCCGGCCGGCCGCTTGCGCCGGCGCGCTCGGCCGCCACCATGTCCAGCAATACCGATGCCAGGTGGTCGTACCAGTCCTGCCCGTCGTGCTCCCGGACCAGGTAGCGGCGGGTCACGCCATCCGGGTCGACCAAGGCCTGCGCATGCCCCAGCCTCGCGACCGCCGCGAACTCCGGCAAGGGCCGCACCGTCGCGACGCCGGCACCGGGCATGAACACCGGCAGCACCACCCGGCCATGCGCGCCCATGGCCTGCGCCAGATGGGCATCGGCCGTCCGGTCGCCCGATTGCGGCTCGGACAGGATCACGTCCAGCAGGATCGGCCCGGCTCCGGCGCGGGTCAGTTGTTCGATGCCCAGCGCCAGTTCGTGGCGCGACCAGGGCCAGCGGCCGATGCGTGCCAGGCTGGTCTCGTCGATCGCCAGGATCAGGATGTCGTCCGGCGCCGGCCGGACCGACCAGGTCTCCCGGATGTCGTACAGGCTGTGGTCGAGCCGCTCGAACCAGGCGCCGCGTTGCGCCACCAGCAGGAAGCCGAGCAGCAGCACCGACAACAAGCCCCATTCACGCAGATGGCGGCCTGCCGCAGGGTTCATGCCGGACTCACAACAATGGCACCAGCAGCAGCAGCAACAGGTACCACGGATGCGATGGCGGCTGCGGCGGCGGTGCGATCTCGAAGCGCTGCACCGCCGACCAAGGCCCCTGGCTGCCGTCCGGCAACACCAGCCGGGTCCGGACATGGTAGGTGCCGGGCTCGGGTTGTGCCAGGCTCAACCGGGTGCCGGCCACGACCTGGTCGAACACCGGCTGGGCAAAGTCCGCCGTTGCGGCCAACTGCACCTGGTGACGGAAGCCGGCAGGGCCGGACCAGTCCAGTTGCAGGCCGGACGCGCCGCTTTGTGGCGGCGCCATCCTGGAGGGCTCGAGCACCGTGAAACTGGCGGGATCCCCCCACGGCCCGAGGCTGCCGTCGGCGCGTTCGGTCGCCAGCCGCCAGTGATACCGCCCCGGCGCCAGAGCCGGCTCGAACACATGGCGACCCGCGCGGATGCCGGCCTGGTCCAGCACCCGGTCGGCAAATTGTGCGTCGCGCGCCACCTGCAGGCGGTAAGCGGCCGAGCCGCTGCGCTCGGCCCATACCAGCGGGGTTGCGGCGATGACGCTGGCGCCGTCCGGCGGACCCAGGCGCAGCGGTGGCTCCGGCCGCGCCTGCAATACAAAGGCATGCTGGGCATCGATTCCTTCGATCGACTGCGCATCCGCCGCCCGCACCCGCAACTGGTAGGCGCCATCCGGCAGGTCGGTCAACAACCAGGACGGCTCGGTGGTGCGCGCCTCCTGCACGCGTTGCACGAAGGCGCCGTCGCGCGCAACCTGCCAGCGCCAGCCGGTGGCACCCGCCATGGCCGGCAACTGCAGCAGTTGCGAGGTGCGCTCGATCCGCGCCGGAATCGTCGACAGGTCCGGCGCCGGCAACAGCCGGACCACCTCGCCCAGTGCCCCGCCCTGCGCACGCAGACCGGCGCCTTTCCCGATCTCCACCACTGCCGGGCCGCCCCCCTGGGCCGCGACCCGGCCTTCGAGTACCTCGTGCCGGCTGGCCAACGCATCCTGGGCCACACGAAACCGGGTACCCCGCACCGCGGTGACGACACGGGGCGTGCGCACATCGAAACGCGACGCTGGCGTGGGCAAGGGTGTGACCGTGGTCTCGACCGCACCCTGGTCCAGGTCGATGCGGGTTGCCCGCACATTGCCAAACGGCGCCTCCCGCGACAAGCCGAGTGTGGCCCGGGTCTGCGGCGCAAAAACCGCGATCGCGCCGTCGGCCAGGCGCAGCGTCAGCGCACCTTGCGCCCCGGTGTCGACGCTGTCGCCCTGCATCAGCTGCATGCCGACCACCAAGGGCCCGCGGCTACCGGTCACCGTGCCATGGACATGCACCACCTCGACCGGCAACGCCGTCCAGCGCAACCAGTCGAGCGGGATCTGCAAGGTGTTGCCGGGTTGCAGCCGGCGCGGATCGGCAATGCGATTGAGCCGCTGCAGGTCGCGCCAGTCATGTTCCGGCAGCAGATAACGCGTGCCGATGCCGATCAATGTGTCGCCCTCGCGCAGGGTCAGCGCCAGCGTCGTGTCGGCCGGGCCGGCAGCGATGGCAGGTATCGACCCGGCCAGCGCCAGCACCGCGCCCAGGCGGCGCAAACGCTCAGCCCAGCGGTTCGAGGCGATAACCATGGGCATAGACCGAATGGATGCGCCAGCCGTTGTCGGCCAACTGCAGCAGGTTGCGCAACTGGCTGATATGGATGTCCAGCGTACGCGTCTGCACCGTGTTGTTCAGACCCCAGACCGCCTCGAGCAGATACTGGCGCGACAACAAGCGCCCGGTATTGCGAAACAAGACCACCGCCAGCTCGAACTGGCGCTGCGACAACTCGATCAGCGCGCCATGAATCCGCGCGACCGACAGCTTCGTGTCGAACTCGTACGGCTCCACCACCAGCGAACTGGCGCCGGCGGCGCCATCGGCGCGGCGCTTGAGCGCCTGCAGCCTGGCCAGCAACTCGCCCTGGCGCGGGGGTTTGACCAGATAGTCGTCGGCACCGTGCGCCAGCGCCTGGACGATGTCTTCTTCTGCATCCCGGCTGGTCAGGAACAACACCGGCGTGTGGTTTTCCAGCTGGCGCAACCAGTCCAGCACATCCAGCCCGGTCATGTCCGGCATCATCCAGTCGAGCACCAGCACGTCGAAGGTCTCGCGCACCATCGCCTGCTGGAATCGCGCGCCGGTGGAATACACCACATGGCTGTGTCCACCGTGGTCCAGCGCCAGGGTCACCAGCGCCGCATGGTCGGGTTCGTCTTCCAGCAGGGCAACTCTCACATCGGCTCCTTTCAGGGGTCACGGCACCGGGTATTCCGCACCGCGGTGAACCCGCCGCCACGGCCCTGCCCGTCGGCCGCCGGCCGCGGCGGACCGGCCTGCCGGCGTGGCACTTCGGAAGTCTAAGCCATGATCCGGCGCCGCGGGCAGCCGGCATGCGGCCCGGTCCGGGCGGGTCGCGCCCGGACGACACAAGCCACTGGCACGGCGTACACTGGCGATCTGCCATAGGAGACCTCCGCGATGAATGCCCCTGCCTCGAAAAAGCACCTCTTGCCCGAGATCAACCAGCGTGAGGTTCCCGCCGCGCTGATCGACGCGCTCAAGGCCCGGTTCGAAGGCCGCTGCTCGACCGCGATGGTCGTGCGCGAACAACATGGTCGCGACGAGTCCTCCTTCGACGTGCCGCCACCGGCGGCGGTGGTGTTTGCAGAAAACACCGCCGAGGTGGCCGAGGTGGTCAAGCTGGCCGCGCAGCACAAGGTGCCGATCATTCCGTTCGGCGTGGGCTCGTCGCTCGAAGGACACCTGCTCGCGGTGCAGGGCGGCATCAGCATCGACATGGGCCGCATGAACAAGGTCTTGTCGGTCAATGCGGACGACCTGACCGTCACGGTGCAGGCCGGCGTGACCCGCAAGCAGCTCAATGAAGACATCAAGAGCACCGGCTTGTTCTTCCCGATCGATCCCGGCGCGGACGCCACCATCGGCGGCATGAGCGCGACCCGGGCCAGCGGCACGAATGCGGTGCGTTACGGCACCATGCGCGAAAACGTGCTGGGCCTGGAAGTGGTGACCGCCAGCGGCGAAGTCATCCGCACCGGCACCCGGGCCAAGAAGTCCTCGGCCGGTTACGACCTGACCCGCCTGATGGTCGGCAGCGAAGGCACGCTCGGGGTGATCACCGAGATCACCTTGCGGATCTACCCCTTGCCGGAAGCGGTGTCGGCCGCGATCTGCTCCTTTCCCAGCATCGAGGCGGCGGTGCGCACCACGATCCAGGTGATCCAGATGGGTGTGCCGATCGCACGGGTCGAGTTGATCGACCACAACTCTGTGCGCATGGTCAACGCCCACTCCAAGCTCGGCCTGCGCGAGGAGCCGATGTTGTTGATGGAGTTCCACGGATCGCCCAGCGGGGTCCAGGAACAGGCCGAAACCGTGCAGGAGATCGCCAGCGAGTTCGGCGGCAACGCGTTCGAATGGGCCAGCACGCCGGAAGAGCGCACCCGCCTGTGGACGGCGCGGCACAACGCCTATTTCGCAGCCGTGCAGTCGCGCCCCGGCTGCAAGGTGATCTCCACCGACACCTGCGTGCCGATCTCCCGGCTCGCCGACTGCCTGCTCGACTCGGTCGCCGAGGCGGACGCCTCGGGTATTCCGTATTTCCTGGTCGGCCATGTCGGCGACGGCAACTTCCACTTCGGCTACCTGCTCGACCCGGCCCAGCCCGAGGAACGGATCAAGGCGGAGCAGCTGAACGATCAGCTGGTGGCCCGCGCCCTGCAACTCGAGGGCACCTGCACCGGCGAACACGGCATCGGCCTGCACAAGATGAACTTCCTGGTCGACGAGGCCGGCGCCGGCGCGGTCAACATGATGCGCACCATCAAGCGCGCACTGGACCCCGACAACATCATGAACCCGGGCAAGATCTTCACCTTGTAGACCCGCCGGACTGGCTCGCATGCGGGTCGCGAAGGCCAGGACGGATGCAGACGGGTTGGCCGACATCCCGGCCGGCCGGCTACCCGATCTCGCAGCCGGCAGCGTCTGGCGCCTGTTGTGCCTGTGCTGGCTGGTACTGGTATTGACCGGCTGGACCCAGGCGGTCCAGGCACAGCCGGCAGCGGCAAGGCCACAGGCGCAGGCGCCGAACGGCGCAGCTTCGTGCAACAGCGCAATACCGGTGACACAGGCGCGGCGCATCGTGCGCAAGGGCAGCGAAATCCTGGCCGACGGCCTGGTCGCGCTGCCGGACGACCTGCCGCTGCAGTGGCGCCAGCAGCAAGTCCGGCTGCAATACGAGATCGACGTATCGGCCTGCGCCGGTTCGCCGAGTGCGGTGATCTCGCTGTTCCGGGTCGGGGCACCTTATACCGTCCGTGCCGGCGACCAAGGCCTGGTATCGCTGATGGCGCATCGCTGGTTCGGCCATGCCACCGGGCTGCTGCCCACCGAGCAGCCGGCGCCGGACACGGTGTTCAACGGCCGCATTCCCGCGCTGCTGGCCTTGCCCGAAGGTGCCGGCACGCTGGTGGTCGACCTGTTGACCCTGCCCTATATTCCGTCCGGCCTGACCCACCTGGTGATCGGGCCGACCAATGCGCTGATGCCGATTGCGGTGACCCATGTCGATGCCGTGGTGGGATTCACCGATGCCGCCGCCGGCGTGATGCTGGTGCTGGCCCTGATGGCCGGCGTCTTGTGGCTGCAGCGGCGCCACGACCCGGGTTTCATGTGGATGACGCTGGCCTGCCTGTTCTGGAGTCTGCGGGCCCTGACTTATTTCGACGCCAATGTCCATCTCCCGCCCTTGTGGTTCGAACAGCTCAATCCGTACAACATCCTGCTGACAGCCATCACCCTGTGTGCAGCGATGCTGGGCAAGCCCATGCAGAAACCTCCGCCCGAAGGCACGCCAGCCGATGGCCCGGACTGGCGGCTGTGGCCGCGCCGCGCACTGCTGTTCGCCTTCGTCAGTGCGACCGTGCTGATTGCCGCGAGCGCATGGAGCGAACGCGGCGTGTGGCTGGCGCGCATCTATGCACAGGCCTGGGCCGCCGGCTTTTCACTGGCGACGATCTGGTGGATCTGCAGCGGCCGGTTCCAGCTGCCGCTGCGCCATCGGATTGCGGCCATCTCGGCCTATGTCGTCCTGATCGGCTGCGCGATGCACGACATGGGACTGGTCACCGGTCATCTCGATCCGACCGGGCCGAGTTACCTGTTCTGGGGTTTCACGCTGGTGCTGGTGGTGTATGGGCTGATATCCGGCGACTATGTGATCCGCACGCTGAACCGGGCGGAAAACGTCAACCTGGAACTGGAACGGCGCATCCAGGCCAAGTCGACCGAGCTGGAGAACAGTTACCGGCAACTGCGCAAGACCGAGATGGCCGGCGCCTTGTCGTCGGCCCGCCTGCAGGAACGCGAGCGCTTGTTGCGCGACATGCATGACGGGCTGGGCGCGCACCTGATGACCGCCCTGCGCGGCGTCGAGCGCTCGGCGCTGAACCGCGACCAGATCGCGCAGTCGCTACAGGACGGCATCGACGAATTGCGCATGATGATGGACAGTGCGGACATGGGCGCCGACCTGTCGGCGGCGCTCGCCGCATGGCGCAACCGCTGGGATAACCGGCTCAGCGCGGCCGGTGTGCAACTGCAATGGAAGCTGGACGATGCGCTGGACAACATGGCACTGGACAGCGATGTGCTGCTGCAGATCATGCGCATCCTGCAGGAGGCAGCCACCAATGTCGTCAAGCATTCGGGGGCGCGCAATCTGCTGCTGCAGGCCACGCTGGAAGTACTCCCGGGACAGACCAGCCTGGTGATTCTGATGCGCGATGACGGCCGCGGCCTGCCCGCCAAGGACACGCAGCCACATCAGCGCGGGCTGCGCAACATGGAGCATCGGGCCACACTGATGGGGGCCTCGCTCGAGGTTGCCAGCGGCGAGGACCGCAAGCCAGGATGCCAGGTCCGATTCACGCTGCCGATCGATCCACCGCCGCAACGGCCGGAACGCCGCAAGTTCGCCCGCCCCTGAGACAAGACGCCCCCCGTCTGTCCGGCTTCACTACGTGTAAGCCGGCCGAACCCCCCACTTGTGAGCGGCCGTGCGCGGCGGCCCCTGGACTGGCCTGCTCCAGCTCTCAGCTGACCAGGCCGCGGCGCGCCGCCTCGACCGCGGCTTCGGCGCGCGAGGAGATATCGAGCTTGCGGTAGATGTCGCGCACATAACTGGTGACGGTATGCGCGCTGATGCCGAGCAGGCTGGCCGCCTCCGGCACCTTGTAACCCTTGCCGATCAGCCGCAACACGTCGACCTCGCGCTCCGTCAGCTGGCGCGGCGGGACGTCGGATGTGCGTGCCGGATCCAGCGGCATCGGCGCGCTGTTGGCGGAGCGGCTGAGATGTTCGTCCGGCATGTCGCGGAAATGCTGCAACATGCGCAGCGCAATCGACGGCGACAAGGCCGGCTCGCCGAGGCGGATGCGCTGCAATTGCGACACGACCACCGAACTGGGCTGCGACTTGAGGATGTAGCCGGTGGCGCCTGCCCGCAGCGCCGGGAAGACATGGGTGTCATTGTCATGGATCGTCGCGACGATCACCGCGGCGCCGGGCCTGGCGGCCACCAGTTCGCTGATCAGCTCCTCGCTGTTGCCGTCCGGCAGGCCCCAGTCGACCAGCGCCAGGCCATAAGCATGGCTGGCCATGCGCTCGCGCGCCTGCGCCAGCGTGCAGGCGGTGTCGACCTGCCGCACCTCGGGCAAGGCCCGGGGCAACAACTCCGCCAGCCATTGCCGGGGTTCATCGAGATCCTCGACCACCAAGGCGCGATCGAACAGGTTGGCTGGAGGCAGGTGACGTTGCATGGCAGGCGCTGGCGGTAGAGGCCGATCAGGCATCGGCGGGTTATTTTTGTACCTTGGCCAGCTTACAGCCTTTGGACAGGAAAAGGCCGGTCAGCTGGCCCTTGCGGCCTTGTGCCAGCTGTGCCACGCGGCCCGGCAGGCCGGCGAGCGCAACAGCAATCGCCGGGCGGCAGCGCAATCGGTGGAAAGGGTTCACGGGCGGACTCCTCTGGAAAAGGCAACCACGGCCCATCCGCCATGGCGGGTGGCGGGCAGCACCCGAGAGGGAACATACCACCTCACCCGCGGGGCGTCATCCCCCCCCATTCAGGGGGGCCGGCCGGCGCATGTGGCCAGGCCAACCCCTGCTTTCAAGGACTCTCCGCAATCGCCTTGGCCAGGTAGTCCATCTTTTTCTGCAGGTCGTTCTCGCTGTCGGCGTATTGGGTCGCGATGTCCTTGAACAGGTGCTGAACCTCGATGAAGGCATCAACCATGTCCGGGTCGAACTGCGTTCCGCGCTCATGAAAGATCAGTTGCACCGCCTTGTCATGCGGCGCACCGGCGCGGTAGACGCGGTCGCTGGTCAGTGCATCGTAGGCGTCGACGATCGCCATCAGGCGGGCCGGCGCCGGATTGTTCTCGCCCTCCAGGCCCTGCGGGTAGCCGCTGCCGTCCCAGCGTTCATGGTGGCCGTAGGTGATCTGGCGGGCAAAGTCCATGAATGGCAGCACCACGCCGGCATTGCGCCGGATCTGGTCGATGATGTCGCGACCAATCACCGGATGGGTACGCACCACCTCGATCTCCTCGGTGGTCAAGGCACCCGGCTTGAGCAGGATCCGGTCCGGCACCGCCGAGTTGCCGATGTCGTGCAAGGCAGCGCCGCGCATCATCGCGTCGATGTCCGCATCGCTCCAGGCGCAGGCCGCCGGTGCCGCGACCCGCAACTGCCCGGCCAGCGCCTGCACATACAGCTGGATGCGCCGGATATGGTGGCCGGCCTCGCCCGGCTCCGCCATTTCCGCCATGGCCAGCACCATCGCGTCGAGCAAGCGGCCCGGCGTATCGCCGGCAGCGGCAAGCGGCTGTGCTGCGGTATCGGGCGCCGGCCCGGGGGCAGCGGCGGTGGACGATACAGGGGATGGGTCGGACGGGCTCAAGACAGGTCTCCGCAATCAGGTGGCGCCCCGATGTTACGCCTTGTCGCGGCCCGATCGCGGCTGTGCGCCGGCGTCGGTGGCACGCGGCTCCAGCGGCAGGCGATAGGCCCACACCGACCGCCCGTCAGCCAGTGGCAGTTCGACATTGGCAAGCTGGCCGTCGATCGGAAATTCCAGGCTGACCAGCCAGGCACCGTCGCGCATCTGCGCGCTGGCCTTGGCAGCGGCACGCGCCATGCTCTCCGGACGCTGGAACAGGTAGACCAGCGCATACGGCCGCCAGTCGGCCTGCCAGATGTCGCCATGGCGCACCTGCGCCCAGCGGCAACGCAGCGCGCATGCCGCGCGCAGCGGCCAACTCCACTCCAGGCCATGGAGTCGGGCCAGCGGATAAGCGGCGCGCAGAGCCCGCAAGCCATCGCCCAGCCCGCATCCGGCATCGAGCACCAGCGCATCCACCGGCAAAGGAACCCGGGCCGGCAAGTCGTCGAGCGCGCCATGTGGCGTGGGGAACAGGGGTGCATCGCGCCAGGCCTTGAGCGGGTACAGCAGCAGCAGCAAGGCCAGCGGCAGCAGCCACACTGCGGCAGGCACGGCCGCCATACCGCTGGCCAGCAGCGAGGCCGGAAATCCGCCGGCCATGATGATCCGGCGCCAGAGGGTGCCGCCGGCCAGGCTGAGCAGCACACCGGCCAGCAGCGCGAGCAGCAGTGCGGGGCTGGGCCCCAGCCCCAGCCAGGATCCGCCCAGATACAGCGTCCAGCTGACGGCCCAGGTCAGCAGCGCCGGCAGCGGCCAGGACAGGCGCACGGCCATCGCGCAGGATCAGCGTGTCGCGTGCGCGCTGAGCTTGTCGATCAGCCCGTTGAGCTCTTCCAGCGAGCCGAACTGGATCGCCACTTCACCGAGCTCCACCATGTGTCCGCCGCGTTTGACGCGTTTTTTCACCCGCACCTCGACGTCGGCGGTCAGCAGGTCGGACAACTCCTCCTCGAGCCGGCGAACATCGCGCGACTTCTCCTTCTTGGGCTTGGACGAAGTCAGCGCGAATTCCGCGCTGAGTTTCTTGACCAGGCTTTCGGCTTCGCGCACCGACATCTTGCGCGATGCAATCTGGTGGGCGGCGGTGATCTGCGAGGCCCGTTCGAGTGCCAGCAAGGCGCGTGCATGACCCATCTCCAGGTCGCCGGCCATCAACATCGTCTGCACCGGATCGGCCAGGTTGAGCAGGCGCAGCAAATTGCTGGCCGCGCTGCGCGAGCGTCCGACGGCTTGTGCCGCCTGCTCGTGTGTGAGCCCGAACTCCTTGACCAGGCGTTGCAGGCCACGCGCCTCCTCCAGCGGATTGAGGTCCTCGCGCTGCATGTTCTCGATCAGCGCCATCGCGGCGGCGGCCTCGTTGCCGACGTCGCGCACCAGCACCGGAACACTGTCGAGCCCGGCCAGGCGCGCGGCGCGGAAGCGCCGTTCGCCGGCGATGATCTCGTACACCGGCCGATCGCCGCGGGTCAGCGCCTGGTCGCCGGCACCGCCCTCGCCCTGCATCGCACGCAGGCGTTGCAGGCCGTCGGCCGGATCGAGCCGGCGCACCAGGATCGGCTGCATGATGCCCTGGGCCTTGATGGACTCGGCCAGTTCGTACAAGGCACCCTCATCCATATGGGTGCGTGGCTGGTACTGGCCGGGCACCATGTCGGTCAGCTGCAGCGAAGCCGGCTGGCCAGTGCCGCCATCGCTGCCGGCGTTGGCGTCGTCCGCTTGCGCTGCCGGCCCGAGCAAGGCTTCGAGGCCGCGCCCCAGGCCCTTGAATTTCTTGGTGGCCATTGAATCAGCCCTCCTGTTCGTGTCGTGGGGATGGCGCGCGTGGCGCACCGGGTTCGGTTTCGGCCAGCTGCATCAGCATGGCATGTCCGTCGGGCCAGTCGCCCAGGCCGGAATCGCTGTTGATATGACCACTGCGGCCGTAGTCGACGAATTGCGCGCCCCATGTGTCGGCAAACTGCCGGGCACGGTCCAGGCTGCAATACGGGTCGTCCTGGCTGCCGATCAGCAGGCTGGGGAACGGCAGGCGTTCGCCAGGGATGCGGCTCCAGCTGGCGAGCGCACCGGCCAGTTCCTCGCGCTGCGGATCGCCGGGCGCCACCAGCATCGCCGCCCGGACATGTGCGGTCAGCTGGCTATGGGCGGCCCAGGCAGCCACCAGCATGCAGCCCAGGCTGTGCGCCACCAGAACGATGTCGGCCGGCGCGCCCGGCGGCTTGTCGGCCACATGGCCGAGCACCACATCCTGCAGCCGGGCCACCCAGTCGCCGCGCAAGGGCCGCATCCAGTCGTGTTGCACCACCCGTTCATACCCATGGCGCTGCTCCCAGAGGCTTTGCCAGTGCGCCGGGCCCGAGTTCTGCCAACCGGGCAGCAGGAGAATCCTGGCGGCCATCATGCGCTATAAAACAAGGAGCAAGCACAGGGCGCCGGGCGATCACCCGATCGGCCCGACCTGGGGTCGTCAGAGTTTCGCAATGCGCGCCACCATTTCCTCGGCAAATGCGACATACGACTGCGCACCCTTGGACGCCGGATCGAACACCACACCGGGCACGCCGTAGCTTGGCGCCTCGGCCAGCCGCACATTGCGCGGGATCACGGTATTGAAGACCTTCTCGGCGAAATGGCCCTTGAGCTGGTCGCTGACCTGTTGCTGCAAGGTGATGCGGGGATCGAACATCACCCGCAGCAGGCCGATCACCGCCAGGTCCTTGTTCATGTTGGCACGCACCTGGCGGATGGTGTTGACCAGATCGGTCAAGCCCTCGAGCGCGAAGTACTCGCACTGCATCGGCACGATCACGCCATGGGCGCAGCTCAGGCCGTTGAGGGTGAGCATCGACAGCGACGGCGGACAGTCGATCAGCACGAAGTCGTAGTCGGCATCGACCGCGGCCAAGGCTTCCTTGAGCCGGCGCTCGCGGCGTTCGACGCCCACCAACTCGACCTCGGCGCCGGCCAGGTCGCGGTTGGCACCCAGCACCACATAACCACAAGCGGCAGCGTCCAGCTTGTCGCTGCGCACCTGGGCCTGGGCGATGGTGGCCGAGCCCAGCAATACGTCGTAGACACTCGCCGCCAGCTGGCGCTTGTCGATGCCCGAGCCCATGGTCGCGTTGCCTTGCGGATCCAGGTCGACCATCAACACCCGCTGGCCGACCTTGGCCAGACCTGCCGCCAGATTGACTGTGGTGGTGGTCTTGCCGACGCCGCCCTTCTGGTTTGCGATACAAAAAATCTTGGCCATACCGGTGCTGTCCTGCGGTTCGTGCGGCCGCGGCTCAGTTGCCGACGGCGAGTTTGACGCCGAAACCAATCAGGAACAGGCCGGCCAATTTGCTCAGGACGCGGGAGATCCGCGGATTGGCGCGCATACGTTCGGCCAGGAAGTGGGTCATCAGCACCATCGTCAAGCCATACGCAAAGGTCAAGGCGGCAATGCTCAGGGCCATCACCGAGAAGGTCAGCAAGCCCTGATGGCGCGCCGGATCGACGAACAGCGGGAAAAAGGCCATGTAGAAAACAATCGCCTTGGGATTGAGCAAGGTGATCAGCAAAGCCTGGCGCGCGTAGTCGCCGGCCCGGATATGCAGCACCGGCTGGTCGCCCGGTTTCGCCAGCATCATGCGGACACCCAGCCAGGCCAGGTAGGCAGCACCAAGCCACTGCACCGCATGGAATGCGGCCGGATACGCCGCCAGCAAGGCGGCCACGCCGGCAACCGCCATCCACATCAGCACCTGGTCGCCGGCGATCACCCCGAGGGTTGCCGCCAGGCCACCGCGAACGCCGCCCTTGCTGGTAGATGTGATCAAGGCCAGATTGCCCGGTCCGGGAATCAGTAGGAAAACGATGATCGCGATGACAAATGCACCGTAGTCAGCTATACCAAACATGGGCGAATCCTTGGTGGTGAATGGGGAGTTTACTGCCTTGGCTTTGCGCGAGGGTGATTCGCGCGGTGCCGCAACGCCATTTCGTGGACGGGCGCGGCGTCAGGCGGCGGCAGGCTCCATCCAGACGATACATCGGTGCGCATCCAGTGTCGGCACCTGCAGTTGTTCCACGTGAAACACCGTCACGTCCGCTGGCAAAGCGGCGATCTCATCCACCGGCTCCTGTCCTTTCATCGCCAGCCAGCAGGCACCCGCCGGCAGCAGGTGGCGTGTACCCCGGACAAAATCCGACAAGCTCGCAAAGGCGCGCGAGCACACCACATCGAACGCGCCCACCAGGTTCTCCACCCGTTCATGTTGCGCCTGCAAATGGGCCAGGCCCAGGGCGACCTGGACCTGCCGCACAAAGGCCATCTTCTTGCCGACCGCATCCAGGCAGACGACGCGCAAACCCGGACAACAGATCGCCAGCACCACGCCCGGCAAACCGGCGCCCGAACCCACGTCCAGCAATCGCGGCGCGGGGCCCGCCTGCGCCAGGCGACGCTGCAAGGGCGCGACGATCGCCAGGCTATCGAGCAGATGGTGCGTCAACATGTCTTGCGGATCGCGCACCGCCGTCAGGTTATAGACCTTGTTCCACTTCTGCAGCATGGCCTGGTAGTCGAGCAACTGGGTGACCTGCTTGTCCGACAGTGTCAGGCCCAGGGCCTGCAGGCCGCTGCGCAATCCGTCCTCGAATGGCCGCGTACTCAAACCGGCACCTGATCCGACGTCGCCAAGACATGCCCGGCTTTCTTTCCCGGCAAGGCAGCCCGGCTTTTCTTCAGGTGCACCAGCAGCAGCGACACCGTGGCCGGCGTGATACCGGAAATCCTGGACGCCAGGCCGAGCGTCTGCGGGCGTTGCCTGGCCAAAATCTGGCGCGCCTCGACACTCAGCGCGGTCACTTGCATGTAGTCGAGTTCCGGCGGCAATACCAGGTTCTCGTAATACTCCGCACGCTCGACCTCGCCTTTCTGGCGATCGATATAACCGCTGTACCGCGCTGCGATCTCCACCTGGTCGATCACCGATCGGGCGAACAACTGCTGCGCCGCACCGGATGCGTCGGTCGCCGCGACCGACTCGTCCCAGGCCAGGTCGGTCGGCGCATGGCGTCCGCCGGCCAGGGTCATCAACGATCGATACGACACATCCGGCCGCCGCAACAGGTCCGCCAGGCTGTACTCATGGTCGATTTCCTTGCCCAGCACCCGCACCGCCTCGGATGGCTCCAGGTTCTTCGGGCTGATCCAGATCGAGCGCAGGCGCTCTGTTTCACGTGAAACAGCATCCCGCTTGCGGCAGAACGCATCCCAGCGTCGGTCGTCGACCAACCCCAGGCGCCGGCCGGTCTCGGTCAGGCGCAGGTCGGCATTGTCTTCGCGCAGTTGCAGGCGGTACTCCGCCCGGCTGGTGAACATCCGGTAGGGTTCGGTGACACCCTTGGTGATCAGGTCATCGACCAGCACGCCCAGGTAGGCTTCATCCCGGCGTGGCACCCAGGGCGCCTCGTCCCGGCAGGCCAGCGCCGCATTGACACCGGCGAACAGGCCTTGCGCCGCCGCCTCCTCGTAGCCGGTGGTCCCATTGATCTGCCCAGCGAAATACAGACCGGCGATCCCGCGCGTCTCGAAGCTGGTCTTCAGCGCCCGCGGATCGAAGTAGTCGTATTCGATCGCATAACCCGGCCGCAGGATATGCGCATTCTCCAGCCCGGCCATCGAGCGGACCAGTTCGTACTGCACGTCGAACGGCAGGCTGGTGGAGATGCCGTTCGGATAGAATTCGTGCGTCGTCAAGCCTTCCGGCTCGAGGAAAATCTGGTGCGATTCC
>JBFJZP010000009.1:0-16752 GCA_041622095.1 Burkholderiaceae bacterium
ACAACGACGACGACCCGGCTTTTCTGCGCGCGGTGACCACTCCCAAGCGCGGCATCGGTCACCAGACGCTCGGCCAGCTCGGCGAGTTCGCGTCCAGGTACAAGCTCAGCCTGTTTTCAGCGCTGTTCAGCTCCAGCCTGGGCAGCATGTTGTCGGCACGGGCGGTCGGCAGCCTGCATGAATTCGGCCGCTACGTGAACGACCTGGAGTTCCGCGCCCGGCACACGCTGGGTTTTGAGTCGGCGCGCAGCTTCCTGACCGACTGGCTGACCGAGATCGGCTACGAGAAACATTTGTACGACAGCGAGGACAGCGAGAAACTGGCTGCCGCACGCTGGACCAATGTGATGGAATTCTGCGACTGGATGGCTGCACGCTGCGGTGGCCAGATCGACGACAGTGCCGGCGTCACCTCGACCAACGAGGTCAAGAACCTGCTCGAGGTGGCGCAGACGATCTCGCTGCTGTCGACCATCAGCGAGCGTGCGACCGACCAGAACGTCGTGACCTTGTCGACGCTGCATGCGGCCAAGGGGCTGGAGTGGCCCCATGTGATGCTGGTCGGCGTGACCGAAGGCCTGCTGCCGTTCAAGCTCGGCGATGACAACAACCCGAGCGGCCGTGCCGACGGCCCGATGAGCGAGAACATGATCGAGCGGCTGCAGGAGGAGCGCCGGCTGATGTACGTCGGCATCACCCGCGCCCAGCGCAGCCTGGCGGTGAGCTGGACGCGCCGGCGCAAGAAAGGCCGCGAAATGGTGGCGGCACAACCGAGCCGCTTCATCGCCGAGATGGCACTCGACGCGAACACGATCAAGGAAGATCCGCGGGCCAAGCTCAAGGCGCTGCGGGCGGAGTTTGCGAAGAAGGTGGCAGACGCAGCGGCAGTCAACGCGGCAACCGGGACCCATTGACGGCGGCGAACAAGCGAGCTGCGCCGCCACCGGCGTGACGACGCAGACCCGCTGGCACCCCACTTTCTCGATCCGGCCTCGCGCAACCCGGCACCAAAGGAACGGGCCGGCCCGGACGGACCGGTCGGGAATGTCGATCCGCGCCAGGCCGCTTGTCCGACCGCGCGATTGCCGGCAAAACAGTTGCAGTGGCGCGACGACGCCGCAGCAATGGGCATTGACCCTTTTCGTGACAGGACTAAGATGACATCAGGTCGATGGTGCGAAAGTGTCCATGGACCTGTGTTCAGTTCTTGCCCGAAAACAACCTGCATGAAGGAGACCTGCCATGAAATCCATCACCATGAAAATGTTATGCCGCTTCCTGATCCTTGCCATGATGTCGCTGTCGTTCCAGACCGCGAGCGCCGGCATCATCGCGACAGACCAGGCAGCTGCAGTCGTTAACGTCCAGAGCGATCGGGCCCTGTTGCTGGCGACCCTGGACCGCAACGATATCCGCGACCAGTTGCAGGCCCAGGGCGTGGACCCGCTGGATGCGCGCGATCGCATTGCCGCCTTGAGCGACCAGGAGCTGCGCACGCTGGCGGGCACCATCGAAACCGCACCCGCAGGTGCCGACGCCACCTTCCTCGCAGTGCTGGTGGGCGGCGCATTGGTCTGGTACCTGTTCTTCCGCAAGTAAATCTGCACCGCAACACCTCAAGCCCCACCACGCATCCGATCATCACGCCCTGGCGTTGTTGCATGCGTGGTGGCGCCCTTTGAGGACAGACCCATGCCGACCGTGATGGTTCGGCGCTGGCTGTTGTGGCTGCTGCTGGCGCTGTCTTTGACGGGCTGCGCCCAATTCGTTCCGCAAACCATCGCCTTGCGCGGGGACTGGCCATCGAACGTGCCGCGCGCGTTCGAACTGCGGGACGTACCGTTTTTCCCCCAGACGGCTTACCAATGTGGCCCGGCGGCATTGGCCACCACGATGCAATCCGCCGGTGTGCCGGTGTCACCCGACGATCTGGTCAGCCAAGTCTACCTGCCGGCCCGCCAAGGCAGCCTGCAGGTCGAGATGTTGGCGACGCCGCGCCGCCACGGGCTGGTCAGCTGGCAGATCCCGCCCGACTACCCTGCCCTGCTGCGCGAAGTGGCGGCGGGCCATCCGGTGCTGGTGCTGCAAGACCTCGGCTTGGGGCCTGTGCGCCAATGGCATTACGCCGTCGTCGTCGGCTTCGACTACGCAGCCGGTGACATATACCTGCGTTCGGGCGAGAACCGGCGCCAGGTCATGCCGTTCACCGCGTTCGAGTTCACCTGGCGCCGCAGCGGCTATTGGGCCATGGTGGCCACGCCGCCGGGCGTGATGCCAGCCGGTGCCACGCAGGTCAACTATCTACCCGCCTTGCTGGCCTTCGATCGCAATGCAAAGCCCGATGCAGCCACTACCGCCTGGCAGGCTTTCCTGGCCCGATGGCCCGGTCACGCGCTGGCCAGCCTGGCGCTGGGCAACCGCCTGTACGCCCAGCGCAACCTGACAGGTGCCGAGTCGGCCTTGCGCGCCGGCATCCAGGCCCATCCGACATCGCCCGAGATGCTCAACAACCTGGCCCAGGTGCTGGCCGAACAAGGGCGCAACAACGAAGCGCTGTTGGTCATCGAGCGCGCGGCAACACAACCGGGCCAGTTCGCCGCCGAGGTCGCGGCCACACGCTCCGGTATCTTGCAGCGCTTGGGGCGCTGAAGCGACGAAGACGCAGAAAACACGGCCCGCCATGCGGCGCCGATGGCGTGCTGTCAGTCGTCCGCGTCAGGACCCTTCTCGCGCCGTATCGCATTCGGAAAATACATCGCGGTCAAGCTGCGGCTGTGCACCGGCGAAAAACCGTCGGCATAGGCGTCGCCGGACGCAGTGGCATAACGCCGCCAGTCGCGCACCCAGTGCAGCTGATCACAGACCTCGAGCAGGCCGATGGTCTCGCGGTCGCCGATCAGGATGCCGTGCACCCGCAAACCCCGCTGCTTCTTGCTCTGGCGCAACATGGCCAGTGTGGCCGGTGTGACGCCGAACTCGCCATCGCTGACGATCAGGATGTCGGCCAGCGCGAACTGCGCCTGCTCGACCTGCTGCACCGCATGCTCGAGCGGCGTCTGCACGTCGGTGCCGCCATCGAAGCTCTGGTCCATCAACGCCAGCAGGTGCTCCAGCCCCTGCGGTGTCAGCGCCAGATCGTGCGTCGCCAGTTCGCCGGAGCCGCCAAACGCCAGCAACTGGCAGGCGCGCCCTGCGGCGTGGGCGGTACGCACAGCCTGCAAGACGCAGGCCTTGGCCACGTTCTCCGGTGCGCCGCGCATCGAGCCGGAGGTGTCCAGACACACCAGCATCGGCCCGCGCGCCAGCGGCGTGTCCTGCGTCTGGACATGCGTGCTGCGGTTGGTGTCGGGGCGCAGTTGCCACTGCGTGAGCACCGCCGCGTCTTCATAGGTCAGCAACTGCTGCTCGGCAAAACGCGCCCGCCACAGGCGGCGCAGCACCGGGTGGCCGATCATCGCCGCCTCGCTGGCCAGCATGCGTGCCAGCTGGCCGGAGCGCTTCACGCCACGCACCTCGCTGGGTTGATCCACCAGACGGGTGGTGATCGACACCGCGGCGCGCTGCATATGCGCCGGGTCCTGCGGCACGATCTGCTGCGCGGGTGGGGCTACCGGTTCGCGTTGCGCACGGCCGACCCCGTCGATGAAACTGCGCAAGCCGGTCAAGCCGTCGAGCAGCACGCCAATACGCCGCGCCTCGCTCCAGCCGCGGCTTTGCAAATGGCCTTGCAAGGTATCCCAGCGCAGTTGCGCCAGATCGCCCAGGGTCTTGAACACCGCCAGCACCTGCTCCCAGTCCGCGCGCTGGACCGACCACTCCTCGCGAAAGGCCCGTGCCATGTCCGCGATGGCGGCCGCCCGCGACCGGGCCGACGGCCGGTCGATCAGCCGGTCGAGATGCCACAACATCACGCGCAGCACCTGGCCCGCCATGGACGTATTGCCACGGGTCAGCGCGCACAGGTCCAGCGCCAGTATCTCGGCACGCATGGCCTGGCAAGCCCGGGCATCGCCCCAGTCACATGCAGGATCCGGCAACGCGCCAGCCTGCAAGGCCTGCTCCCACTGCTGCAGGTCGCGCAAGCGTCGACGCGTCTGTCCGCTGCTGCATACCAGCGCGGATTGCCACAAGGCCGGCGCCAACTCGGCCAGCAGGTGAAACGGCGCATTCGCCGCGGCGCTCACGGCGCTTCGTGCCGCGCCCTGCGGGCTCATGATTCGATCTCGACCGGCTCGGGCACCGTGTTTTCCAGTTCCGTGTCGACCGGAAGATCCGCGAAACCCTGGGCCAGCGTATCGATTTCCTGCGCCAGTGCCTGCGCGGCTGCCAGGTTCGCGTCGTGCACCGCCGCAATCCGTGCCGACACGCTGGGCGGCAACCACAGGTGCAGGCCGGCTTCGGTCATCGCTGCAGTGGCCGCATCGCGCGCCCCCTGCAGCGCAACACCCGCCCGGTGCTGCAACTCCGCCACCTGCTTCACCCGCGCATCCACATGGACCTGGCTGTAGTGCCTGCGCGCACGATCGGACACGATGCGCAACATCGCGTCGTCGCGCCCGGCCTGCGCGCCGCTGATGGAACGGGCCAGGGCCAGCTTGCCGGCAGTGTCGCCTGCTCCGCTCGCTTGTGCGGTGGTCTCGATTTCCAGTTGTTTCTCGAACGCCCGGGTGGCCCGGTCCAGCCATTGCAGGTCGAGCGGCCGGGCCTGGCCGACAGTTTCGTCGAACCAGGTCATCAGCGCCGCCACCTGGCCAGGGCTGGACGCGAGTGCATACGGCAGCAGCCACAGATCCCATTCCTGCACCTGTGCCGCGCCGCGGCTGGCCGCCTGAACCTGCAGCAAACCCACCAGCTTGCGCCAGCGCCGGTCCGAGACCGTCAGCGCCTGCTGTGCACACCAGTGCCGCGCCGCCACCAGCAGCGCAACGATGGCAGCCGGCAGCTGCACCTGCTGCGCGTCTTCCCGCAGCGGCGCCAGGTCTTGCGCCCGCAGGCGTGGCCGCGGCACAGGCGCCCGCGCAGGCAGGCTCAGCAAAGCAGCGAAGTTGTCGTCGGCAATCGGCTGTACCGGCACGCGCAACAGGAACCGGTCGTGGAACGCCTGCAGCGACTCGTCGTCCGGCACCTCGTTAGTGGCGCCGACCACCGTCACCAGCGGCACCTTGACGCGGCCGGATCCATTGTCGAACTCGCGCTCATTGAGCAAGGTGAGCAAGGCGTTGAGGATGGCGGAGTTGGCCTTGAACACCTCGTCGAGAAAGGCGACCTGCGCGGTGGGCAGGAAACCAGCGGTGAGCCGCTCGTAACGGTCCAGCTCCAGCGCCTTCAGCGACAAGGGGCCAAACAACTCCTCGGGCACCGAAAACCGCGTGAGCAGGCGCTCGAAATACGCGGCATCGATGAACGCCGCATGCAGCCGGCGCGCCAATGCGCTCTTGGCCGTACCCGGCGGCCCGATCAGCAACACATGTTCGCCGGCCAGCGCCGCGAGCAGCAGCAGGCGCACCGGCACGTCGCGCTCGAGCAGATCCCGGTCCAGATCCTCCAGCGTGTCGCGCAGCAGTTCCTTGTCCATGCCCCATTTTGCGACGATTCCCGCCGCGCGCAACAGACGCCGGGTTCTCGGCCCAAGCACCGCTGTGCAAGCCCAGGCGCGCACGGGTGTCCGAGACACGCCCGCTATGATGCGGCAAGCAAAAAATGCTGGCCCTGCGCCGGCCGGAGACATGTATCCATGAAGAAGCTCGTCGCGCGAACCTTGGGGGGTCTGCTGCTGCTATTGCTGCTGGCAGCCGCCGGCCTGGCCTGGTACGTATACGGCAAACAAGCACAGCGCAGCGGCCAGCTGGAGTTGAGCGGCCTGCAGGCGCCGGTCTCCGTGCGATACGACGAACGCGGCGTGCCCCATATCCAGGCGGACAACGAGGCCGACCTGTACCGCGCGCTCGGGTTTGTCCACGCCCAGGACCGTTTGTTCCAGATGGAGATCGCGCGGCGACTGGCACGCGGTGAGCTCGCCGAGATCCTCGGGCCCAAGCTGGTCGACGTGGATCGGCTGTTTCGCACGCTCGGCATCCGGGCCCACGCCGATGCGGTGGTGGCCCGGATCGACCGGACCACGCCGGCCTTTCGCGCGGTCGAGGCGTATCTCGACGGCGTCAACCAGTACCAGGCCCGCCACCCGGCGCCAATAGAGTTCGACATCCTGGGCATACCGAAGCGGCCGTTCACGCCACAGGACACCTTGTCGGTAGCCGGCTACCTGGCCTACAGCTTCGCGTCCGCCTTTCGCACCGAACCGGTGATGACGGTGATTCGCGACACGCTGGGCGCTGGCTACCTCACGGTATTCGATCTGGCATGGCATCCGGAAGGCGTGCTCCGGACCGACAACATCACCCAGGCCATGTCGACCGCCGACTGGGCCGGACTGAACCGGATCGCCCAGGTCAGCCGCGAGGTGATGGACATCAGCGCCATGCCCTTGTTCGAAGGCAGCAATGCCTGGGCGATTGCCGGCAGCCGCAGCGTCAACGGCAAGCCGATCCTGGCCGGCGACCCGCACATCGGATTCTCCGCGCCGGCGGTCTGGTACGAGGCCCACCTCCGGACGCCGGACATGGAGCTGTATGGTCACTTCCAGGCGCTCAATCCGCTGGCGCTGCTCGGGTACAACCGGCGCTTCGGCTGGAGCATGACGATGTTCCAGAACGATGACATCGACATGGTGGTCGAAAAGCCGAATCCGGACAATCCGAACCAGGTCTGGGACCAGGGGCGCTGGGTCGACCTGCAGCAGCGCAGCGAGACCATCGCGGTCAAGGGTGCGCAGTCCATCACGCTGCAGTTGCGACGCTCCCGGCACGGACCGATCGTCACCGACGCCTATCCGGACAATTACGGCAAGACGCCGGTCGCGATGTGGTGGGCCTTCCTGGAAACCGAGAACCCGATCCTGGACGCGTTCTACGAACTCAACCGCGCCGACACGCTGGACAAGGCACGCAGCGCCACCAGCAAGATCCACGCGCCGGGACTGAACGTGGTGTGGGCCAACGCCAGCGGCGACATCGGCTGGTGGGCCGCCGCCCGGCTGCCGATCCGCCCCGACGGTGTGAACCCGAGTTTCCTGCTCGACGGCACGAAACCCGAAGCCGAGAAATCGGGCTTTCATGCCTTCGCCGACAACCCGCAGGAAGAGAATCCGCCGCGCGGCTATGTCGTGTCGGCGAACCACCAGCCCCGGCCTGCCAGCGGCATCGCGATTCCGGGTTACTACCAACCGCCCGACCGGGTGCAGCGCCTGGTCGACCTGGTCCAGAACAGCCAGCGCAAGAGTGATGTCGCGCAAAGCCTGGCGATGCAACGTGATGTGCGCAACGGCTACAGCCGTCGGGTGTTGACGCCGCTTCTGCCGGTGTTGCGCGGATTCGTCAGCGACCCGGTCGAACGCCAACTGCTGGAGCAACTCAGCGTGTGGGACGGCAGCTTCACACGCGACAAGATCGAACCGACGGTGTTCAGCCAGCTGCTTTTCGAGATCGCGCATGCGGCGATGGCGGACGAACTCGGCCCGGTGCAGTTCAAGAACATGCTGGGCACCCGGATGCTCGACTTCGCACTGCCACGGCTGGCCGCCGACGCCGCGTCACCCTGGTGGGACCACCAGGGCACCGCCGACGTCGTCGAGACCCGCGAGGTCACGCTGCAAAAGGCCTGGCGCGCGACGATGTTGCACCTGCGCAGCAGTTTCGGCAGCGACCCGGCACGCTGGGCCTGGGGACAGACCCATACCCTGACGCACAACCATCCGCTCGGCCAGCAAAAACCGCTGGACAAGTTGTTCAGCGTCGGCCCGTTCGGGGTACCCGGCGGCCGCGAGCTTCCAAACGCATTGGGTTCGGGCATCGGCCCCGGGCCCTGGGCGGTGACCTACGGCCCCTCCACCCGCCGTGTCATCGATTTCTCCGACAGCACCCAGGCCCTGGGCATCAACCCGCTGGGGCAAAGCGGCTTCGTATTCGACCGGCACTACCGCGACCAGTCGCGCGCGTATGTTGCCGGCGACTACGTGCGGCAATGGCTGGCAGAAGACGACGTTGCGGCAAACACCCGCAGCACGCTGACGCTGGCACCGGCAGGCGGCGCAGCCAGACCCTGAGCCGCCGACATCGACCGGCCGGTGCAACGGCGCAGGACCGGCGGTCCTGCCGACCGCTGCAGCGTCAACCGGTATCGCCGGAGCCGGCGTCGATCAGACCCATCGCCTCGAACGCCGCCACCGAAGCGGCGGCAGCGTCGGCGCGCGCCTGCAGCAGCGCGCGCCGGTTCGCCAATGCGGTGCGCTGCGCGTCGATCCATTCCAGCGAACCCACCAGCCCGGCCCGGTACAGCGACTGCGCCTGGTCCTGCGCCGCACCGGCGGCAGCGCTGGCACGCGCACGTGCTGCCACCCGGATCGACGCACCCTGCCCGGCTGCCAACGCGGATTCCACCTGTTGCAAGGCCTGCAGCAGCGTCTGGCGGTAGACCTGGGCGGCGACCCGGGCACGGGCGCGCGCGGCATCCAGCTCGGCGTCACGTGCGCCGCCGTCGAACACCGTCACCTCCAGCGCTGCCGCCAGTGTCGCCGTCACCAGCTCCAGCAGGCCACCACCGGTCGCGGCACCGAACACCAGTCGGCCCGGCAAACGCAATCGCGGGCGCAACGCAGCCTCCGCCACACCGATATCGGCGGCCGCCCCGACCAAGGCCTGCTCGGCCGCACGCAGGTCCGGCCGCAGGCGCAACAAGTCCAGTGGCCGCGCCACCGGCAACACACCCCGCAAGGCCGGGATGTCGGGTTCGTCGCCTGCCGCCTCGGTCGGTGCGCCCTGCGCCAATGGCAGTGGGCGCTCCCCCGCCAGCACCTGCAAGGCGGCGTATGCCTGCCGCACCCGCACCGCCGCTGCGGCCTGCTCCGCCTCGGTCGCGGCCAGTTCCGCCATCGCGCGATCCCGATCCAGCACCGGTGCCAGGCCAGCCTCGACCCGGGTCGACACCACACGCAGTACCTCGCGCTGCAGTTGCAACACCTCGGCCAGCAATACCGCATCCTGCCGGGCCACGCGCCACTCGAGATACGCGCGCGCCGCCAGTCCGGCAGTGGACAAACGCGCCGCCTGCACCAGGTCCTGGCTGCGCAACAGCGCGGCGGCGGCCGACGCCTCGGCCTGGCGCAAGCCGCCCCACAGGTCTGTATCGAAATCCAGCGTCAAGCCGGCTCCGGGCTGCAGGCGGCGCTCACCGGTGTCGCGTTGCAGCCGCAAGGTCGTGTCGGCCTGCACACCGACCTGTACCCCGCGCTGCGCCTGCGCCGACCGCAGCAGTGCACGCGCCTGGATCCGCTGCTCCGTGGCGATGGCGATCGCGGGATTGGCGGTCAAGGCGCGCTCCACCCATGACGCCATCCCGGCATCGTCGAAGCGTTGCCACCAGCGCACATCCACCTCGGACGGTTGCGGCGCGTCGGCAGCCGCACTGAAACGGTCATCGGCTGCCAGCGCCAGTGTCGGCAAGGTGGGTGACGGGTTCTGTTCGCCCGAGGTGGGCTCAAGCTGCGCGCAACCCGCCAGCAACAAGGCGCACAGGCACGCCATCGGAACGCGCGCGCTCGGCACGCGCAGGGTGGCACGGCACGACGCAGCCATGGCCAGGTGCATCACACCGACTCCGTCGCACCGGCCTGGGCCGCCGACTGCATTTCGCGCGCCAGCCGCTCGCCCTGATGCGCGCGCGGTTTGGAGAAGCGGGCCAGCCCGAGATACACCACCGGCGTCAGGAACAAGGTGAACACTGCCGCCAGCGACAGGCCGCCGAATATCACCCAGCCGATGGCCGCACGCGACTCCGCACCCGGGCCACTGCCCAGCACCAGCGGCAATGCACCGAGCACGGTGGAGGCCATCGTCATGACGATCGGCCGCAGGCGCAGGCGTGCGGCCTCCTGCGCTGCCTCGCGCACGCTGCGCCCCGCGTCGCGCAGCTGGCCGGCGAACTCCACCATCAGGATGCTGTTCTTGGCCATCACGCCGACCAGCAGCAACAGGCCGATCTGGGTGTAGATGTTGATCGAGGTCCCGGTCAACACCATCGCGAACACCGCCGCGGCCAGCCCGAACGGCACGCTGATCAACACCACGGCCGCACTGGTGACACCTTCGAACTGCGCCACCAGCACCAGGAACACCACCAGCAAGGCGATGCCGAAGGTCAGCGTGACGTCGCGCCCGGTCTGCTCCAGCGTCGCGGCATCGCCGCGAAACAGCAGGCCCATGCCCTCGGGCAGTTCGCGCGCCGCCAGTGCACGCAGCCCCTCGACTGCCTGGGCCAACGGAACCCCGTCGGCGGTGACGCCGGACAAGCCGACCGAGCGCCGTTGCCCCAGTCGCTGCAACTCGGACGGGATCGCGGTTTCCTCGAACCGCACGAACTGCGCCAGCGAGACCAGCTTGCCGTTGCCGGCGCGTACCTGCAGGCCGAGCAGGTCTTGCGGGTTGGTGGCGCCACGGGCGCGGCTCTCGAGCATCACCGGCACGCTGCGATCGTCGGCTGTCAGCTCGGCAACCTCGGTGCCATCGACCAGCGCGCGCAACACCGTGTCCAGGCCGTCCACCGACACGCCGAGTTCGGCCGCCCGTTGCCGGTCAACCTGCAGCGTGAGCTGGGGTTGCGTGGCCGCATAGTTGACACGCACGTCGCGCACGCTGGGCAGTTCACGTTCGATCGCCTCGGCATACGCGTACGCCGCTTCGGCGATACGCGTGTAGTCGTCACCGGTGATCGCCATCTGCACGCTGCCATCGCCGCCGCTGTAACCCAGGCTGCTGCCGCTGCGGATACGCACGCGCACGCCGGTCAGGCCATCGAGTTCGCGCTGCAAACGCGCCGACAACTGCGCCTGCGACACACCGCGCCGGTCCCAGTGGACCAGCGGCGCGATGATGTAACCGCGATTGAGGTCGTAGAAACCGGTGATGGTGTAGATGTTCTCGACCAGTCCGGCGTCCTGCAGCGGCGTCACCGCCGCCAGTGCCTGCTCGATCTGCCGGTCGCTGTAGGCCAGGCCGACGCCGTCCGGGCCATCGAGCCGGATCGACAATACACCGCGGTCCTCCACCGGCGTGAGTTCCTGCGCCAGCCGCGGGTACAACATCGCCGCGGCCAGTGCCAGCGCCAGGCTGGCGGCCAGCACCCACCAGGCGTGGCGCAGGCAGGCGCCCAGCATGCGGTCGTACCAGGCGATGGCACGATCACCACCGGCCGCCAGGTGGCGCCAGACGAAACCGGGTTCGGCATCGGCCGGCAATCGCGAGGCGATCATCGGACCGAGCGACAAGGCGACGAACGAGGACAAGGCCACCGCGATCGCCATCACGAAACCGAACTCGGCAAACAGCCGGCCGGCCGCGGACGGCAGGAAGGAGATCGGCACGAACACCGCGATCAGCGTCGAGGTGGTCGCCACGACCGCGAAGAACACTTCACGCGTGCCGAGCACCGCCGCGGCGCGCGGCCCCAGGCCTTCGGCGCGCCGGCGCTGGATGTTCTCCAGCACGACGATGGCGTCGTCCACCACCAACCCGGTGGCCAGCAACAAGGCCAGCAGGGTCAACAGGTTGACCGAGAAACCCAATGCCCAGATCGCGGCCAAGGTGCCGATCAGCGCAATCGGTATTGCCACCGCCGGCACCAGCGTGGCGCGCCAGCTGCCCAGGAAAAATCCGACGACACCGATCACGATCAGTGCTGCCGCGCCCAGGCTGAACACCACCTCGCCGATCGCGCCGCGAATGAACACCGCGTCGTCGGACACCACCGTCAGCTGCACCGCGTCGTTGGCCCGGTTGATGCGCGCGACCGCGGCACGCACACCGTCCGAGATCGACACGCTGTTCGACTGGGCCTGGCGCACGATGCCCAGGCTCACCACATTGCGCCCGTTCAACCGCACATAGGAGGTCGCGTCGGCCGGCGCGTAAAACACATCGGCGACCTCGCCCAGCGCCAGGCCCGGGCGCAGCCGCAGGGCCCGCATCTGCGCCGGCGTGCTCACCGAGGCATTGGCGCGCACCAGCAACTCCTGCTGGCTCGACTCCAGGCTGCCGGCCGGTACGTCGGCCCGTGCGGTACGCAACACCGTGGCGACGTCGTCCACCGCCAAACCGTGGGCTGCCAGCCGCGTCGGCTCGATGCGCACCCGCATCACCCGCTTGCGCGCGCCGAACAGCGTCACGTCCGCGACGCCGGGCACCGACACCAGTTCCGGCTCGATCTGGTCTTCGACGACACGCGACAAGGCATCGATCGACAGCCGGTCGCTGAAGACGGCGAGTTGCAGCACCGGGCTTGCATCCGCGTCGGATTTCACGACGGTCAGGTTCTGCACGCCTGCGGGCAGGTCGCGCTGGGCCCGCGCGACCGCATCACGCACGTCATTGGCCGCGGTGACCAGGTCCACGCCCGGGTTGAACTCGATGATGACGCGCAGGTTGCCCTCTTCGCTGGCCGAACGCACCAGGTAGACGCCGGGCACACGCGCGGCGGCGGCCTCGAGCACCCGCGTGACCTCGGCGTCGAGCGTCTCCGGCGCTGCGCCGGGGTAGTCCGCCCGTACCGCAACGACAGGGCGGTCGATGTTGGGCAACTCCCGCACCTCGACGCCTAGAAACGCGCTGACGCCGGCGATGATCAGCAGCAGGTTGATGACGATCACCAGCCAGGGCCGGCGGATCGCCAGCGCCGGCAGGTCGTCGACGTCCTGCGGATTCATCGCGCGGCGCTGGCGGCATCCGCCGGCGCGGTGACTGCGGCAACCGCGCGGCCCTCGCGCAGGCGCTGCACGCCTTCGACCACCACCGGATCCCCGACCTGCAAGGGTCCCTCCAGCAGCACCTGCTCATCGACGCGGCGCACCGAGCGCACCAGCACCGGGTATGCCTTGCCATCACGCACGGTCCAGACAAATGCGCCGTTGCGCCCCCATTGCAAGGCCAGCTCCGGAACCGCCACATGGGGCGCACCCGGCAGGACCAGCTGCACGGCGAAGGACATGCCGGGACGCAACCTGTCGTCGCGATTGGGAACTTCGGCACGCACGCGCAGGTTGCGCGACGCCGCGTCGACCCGACTGTCGATCTGCGCGATCCGGCCCGGGAAGGTCTGCGAACCGAATGCCGCGTGGGTGACGCGCACCGGATGCCCGATCTTCAGCCGTGCCGCGTACAACTCGGGCACCTCGAACGCCACCTGCAAGCTGCGCCGGTCGTCCAGTGTCGTGATCGCGGTGTCGGTGTCGACCCGGTCACCGACCTCGACCGAGGCCAGGCCGGTGACGCCGGCAAACGGCGCCAGCAGCACCCGGTCGGCCAAGGCCTCGCGAGCCTGGTCGCGTTCTATTCTTGCCAGCGCCACCGCGCTTTGCGCCTCATCCAGGATGCTGCCTTGCACTGCCCCGGTGCCGCGGGTCGCGTCGTATCGTGCCAGCAGGCGCTCGGCCGCGTCGAGCCGGGCCTGGGCCAGGTCCACCGCCAGGCGCTGCGACGTGTCCTTCAGGCGCAACAGCACCTGCCCGGCGCGCACAAGCTGCCCGGTGCGAAATCCCAGCGCAGCGACTTCTCCGGCGGCCGCGGGATACACGGTGATCGACCGTGCGGCCAGCCCCGATCCCAACACATCGAGCGTCAGCGTATCGGCCACCGACCGGCTTTGTGCCAAGACCACCGGCACCGGTGGTGGCGCGCGACGCACCACCGCATCCGCCGGCGCAGCCGCCGGTTGTGCATGCGCCCACCAGGCCAGGCCGGCGATGCAGCTCAGCAAGACCAGTACCGGAAGGACAAAACGGCGCAACAGGGATTTCACAAGTCAGGTGTGTGGAATTCGACGACAGCGAACGACTCAAGGGACACGGCAGGCTGCCGATTGCCACCCGCCCTGTGGGATGCGGCATGCCCCGGCAAGTTCCGCCAATGCTTGGCGCAGCAGATCGCCACCAGCGAGCCGGCCGGCATCCGCCGGCAGACACCTGACCATATCACCGTCGCCCCATTCAGGCCCGGGGTCGGCGCGCGCGTCAGCGCAACACCAATACCGGGATATGCGAATGGGTCAAGACATGCTGGGTTTCGCTGCCCAGCAGCACCCGGGCCAAGCCACGGCGGCCGTGCGAGGCCATGACGATCAGGTCGCAACCGGTCTTCTTGGCCACGTCGATCACGGTATCGGCGACGAAGTTGGACTTTTCTGTCAACGCCTGGACCTTCACGCCGGCAGCTTCTGCCGTAGCCTTGACGCCGTCGACAATTGCCTGCGACGCGGCCTCCCAGCGTTTTTCCTGCTCGGCCTTGGCCGCGCTGTCATGGATCAAGGCACCGTCCCAGTGATCATCCGCCTGCAGATGGACCACCTTGATCGCGACCAACTCCGCGCCATGCACCTTGGCCAACGCAATCGCATGGTCGACCGCCTTGCCGGACAACTCGGAACCGTCGGTGCTCACCAGAATGCGCTTGTACATTGTCAATCTCCTCGGTTGATGTGTTCGACGCGCGAGTTTCGGGCCGCCAGGTACCAGGGACAAGGACCGACGAACCCGATGCCCACCAGGCCGATACTACTATCACTACCATCGAAATCGGCGGCCGCCGGCCGGCCAAGCGCAGGCAGGCATGGATGCACATCCCGGCCGCCATGACGTCACGCAGATCGCGCATGTTGTACACCCGGTGCATGATGGCGCTGGCGCGCAGCGTACCGCCGCCCTGGCAATAACCGTCCGCAACAGCACCACCCGCAATAGGTAGGCGCCACTAACTCTGTCTCCACCAAACCCCCCTGCATCGACAAGCTTTCCCTACAATGCGTCTATGCTGCACTGCAACATAAATCCCCGGAAGGGGGTTGAAGCAGTCCGGCCCACTCACTATTGAAGGACGATTGCCATGACCAAGACCTATACCCCCGAACAATTCGCCGCCACCAGCAAAGCCGGTGTCGCAGCCCTGGAGAACATGACCGGCAACGCCTTTGCCAGCATGGAGAAGCTGGTCGAGCTGAACCTCGCCGCATCCAAGGCCATGATGACCGAGTCCTTCGGCAACATGAAGGCCGTTCTGGCCGCCAAGGACCCGCAGCAGGCCATGACGCTGCAGACAGCGATGTTCCAGCCAATGGCCGAAAACACGGTTGCCTACGGCCGCCATGTGTTTGCCATCGCAACGGAATCCAGCGCCGAGTTCACCAAGGCCTTCGAATCCAAGATCGCCGAAAGCCAGGCCGGTTTCACCGCCCTGGTCGAGAACATGGCCAAGAATGCGCCGGCCGGCAGCGAAGCCTCGGTTGCCTTCCTGAAGAACACGATGGCCATCAGCCAGAATGCGATCGAGTCCGCCAAGGCATCGGCCAAGTCGGCCGCCGACGCGATGCAAGCCAACGTGACCGCGGTCAGCGAACGCGCGATCAAGACGACTGCCGGCGCCTTCAAGAAGGCCTGATACCGCAGCAGCATCCGACACCGGGCGCCACCCCATGGCGCCAGGCAAAAGGCAGCACCCTCGGGTACTGCCTTTTTTTTCGCGTGCGCGGCTCAGGCTCGCCCGTTTGCCCTTCGGCGCAGCCCAAGCAAGCGGCCATGCATGGCTACCGCTGTGGCCAATAGAACACCCGCTCGCTGACCGAGCGGCCAATGCGAACCGTCTTTGTCTGCTTCACACCCTGGTAAGTCGCGCTGATGCGGTAGCTGCCGGGATCCAGACGCAGGAAAAACCATGGACCGGCATCCTCGAAGGGACCGAACATGAGGCCCGATCCGGGCTTGTCGACAGACACGCTCACGTCGGCGAGATATGCGCCGGTCTTGGCCTGCGCGAATATCAGGCGCAGGTTGTAGTTCCCTTGCACCTCGCGCATTTGCATACGCTCCTGTTCGCCAATACCTCCGGAGACATGGGCGCCGGGTGGCAACATGGCCGCGGTTTGCGCAAGGCTTGCCGATGGCGACAGCAAAATGCATGCGGCCGGCAAGACGCAGGCATGGGTCAGAAAACGGCGGATGACATGGTGCAGGTTCATGGTGGACTCCCGATGGCTGTTGGTATCGGATCCGTGCGCCACGACAGGCCCGATGGCATTGATCTACCAGCCGGCGCCGCAATCGACATGGCGCGGTCCGCGCGACCGGATCCAGTTCCATTCTCCGTACTGGGCCAGCCCTTCCGGTTGCCGAAAATCAACCAGGCCCTGCATACATCCCGGACCGGGGACGGCTCGCGGCACCCGGCCGGCGCCACAGCGACGGGAATTGAGCAGGATCATCGGGGCGTCGGCGATTCGCAGTCCAAGGCATCCCGGCTTCGTGCTCCGCACGGCAGCCGATGCGTTTGCAGGCGTTCCGCACCGTCGCGATACCTGGTCGTCCAACGGCGTGCGTCTTTCACCAGGGGCCCGGAGGTCGGGCAGGTTCAGTCGCGGCGGGTGTTTTCTCTGGCGCAACGATGGCGTATGAAAACGCCATTGCCGGGCTCCGGATCGAACCAGCGCAGGTCTCGGGCCGGCTTGTGCATCACCCGCAAGAGGTGATGGGGTCCGGCGCCAGGGTCGACTGTCCTGCGTTGGCATGACAACGCAGACGCGCTGACCCGGTCGCCCTGCGCAGGCGCCGGGCTTTTCGCACCGCGTCGCTTACTTCGCCGCGAGGCCGAGCTTCTCGATCAG
>JBFJZP010000010.1:0-16484 GCA_041622095.1 Burkholderiaceae bacterium
CGACCAGCCCGAGCTCGATCGCCTGCTGGCCGATCCAGAACAAGCCGCTGAACGTCTCCGGTGTTTCCTTGAGTCGCTCGCCGCGCCCGGCCTTGACGGTGTCGATGAACTGCTGGTGAATCCGGTCCAGCATCTGCTGCGTGAATTGCCGCTGGCGCTCGGTCTGCGGGCTGAACGGGTCGAGGAATCCCTTGTTCTCGCCGGCCGTCATCAGCCGGCGCTCGACGCCGAGCTTGTCCATCAGCCCGGTGAAGCCGAAGCCATCCATCAACACGCCGATGCTGCCGACGATGCTGGCCTTGTCGACATAGATCTTGTCGGCCGACACCGCCACGTAGTACGCCGCCGAGGCACAGGTCTCCTCGACCACCGCATACAAGGGCTTGCCATGCTTGGCCTTCAGCCGGCGCAACTCGTCATTGATGATGCCGGCCTGCACCGGGCTTCCGCCAGGGGAGTTGATCAGCAGGACCACGGCCTTGGCGCCCTTGTCCTCGAACGCGGCGCGCGCGGCACTGATGACCACGTCGGCACTGGCCTCGCCACCGGATGCGATCTCGCCCTTGATCTCGACCAGTGCGGTATGCGGTGACGACACCTGGCTGACGGCCGTCTCACGCATCATCGCCAGCCAGACCAGGCCGATCAGGAACGCCAGCCAGGCCAACCGGATGAAGATCTTCCAGCGTCGCGCGGTCCGTTGCTCGGCCAAGGCGGCAAAGGCGAGCCGCTCGAGCGTGGCGCGCTCCCAGCCGGGCGTATCGGCCCCGCCGGCGCGCGTGCCCGCGCCGGACCCGGCAGGCTGGGTACGGGTCATCGAATCAACGTCATTCTGGTCTGTCATATCAAAACTCTACGGGTTTCAGGTTGTGGGCAGTATGCCAGTGCACGACACCATCGGACTCGTCCACATCGATCCGGATCAAACCGCCTCGACACGGTCCTCCCCGGCAGGCGCCGGTGTCGGGCTGGTACATCGCGCCGTGGGTGGCACACACCAGCCAGTGCCCGGTCAGGTCGAAGAAGCGGTCAGGCTGATAGTCCATCTCCATCGGGACATGGCTGCAGCGGTTCAGGTAGGCATGGACCTGGCCCTGGTACCGGATCGCGAAGGCGCGGCAGGTCTGGCCCTGGTAGACCACGTCGAACGGCACCGCCAGGGCGCTGTCGACCAGGTCGCTGGAGCGGCACAGGTCGATACGACCCGGATCGTGACTCATGCGTTGGCCAGCAGCCAGTGATGCAGCGTGGCCACGTCATGGGCCACGTACAGCGGTCCGAGTGCAGCGAATCCGTCGACCGGATGCGCACCGTAACTCACCGCCACACTGGCACATCCGGCATTGCGCGCCATCTGCAGGTCGTGCGTGGTGTCGCCCACCATCAGGATGCGCTCCGGCGCCAGGTCGAACTCGCGTGCCAGTTCATGCAGCATCAGGGGATCGGGTTTGCCGGCTGTCTGGTCCGCGGTACGCGAGGCGTCGAACAGGCCATGCAATTGCACCGCGCGCAACGCGGCATCGAGCCCGGCCCGGCTCTTGCCGGTGGCCACCGCCAGGTAATGGTTGCGCTGGCGCAGGGCCTGGAGCATGGTCAACACACCATCGAACAGGTCGATGTCATGCTGGCGCGCCGTGTAGTGGTGCCGATAACGGGCGCCGAGCTCCGCATATTTGTCCTTGGGCACGTCCGGCGCGGCATGGGCCAGCGCCTGCATCAGTCCCATGCCGATCACATGCGACGCCCGCTCGTCGCTGGGCACCGTACCCCCGACGTCGCGCACCGCAGCCTGGATGCTGCGCGTGATCAACGCGGTCGAATCGAACAAGGTACCGTCCCAATCGAAGGCGATCAGATCGAAGGTGCGCGGTTTGTCGTGGCGGCCTTGCGGCCGGGCGGGAGTGTCAGTGGGCATCGGGAAGCACCTGGTCCAGGAAAAGCGCCAGTTCCGGCGGCAGTTCGGCCTGCAACTGCATCACCGCACCGGTGACCGGATGGCTGAACTGTAACCGCCAGGCATGAAGAAACATTCGGCGCAGGGGTACTGCCGCATCGGCGCGCTGCAAGGACTTGTTCAACGCGAAATCGCCATACTTGTCGTCGCCGACGATGGCCATGCCCTCGGCCGCCAGATGGGTGCGGATCTGGTGGGTCCGACCGGTCTTGATCGTCACCTCGAGCAGGCTGTAGTCCCGATTCTGGCGTGCCACCTTGACCAGGCTGAGCGAAGGCATGGCGTCCGGATGGTCGCGCGGCACCACCTTGACCCTGCGTTCGCCGTCGGGCAGCAGGTACTTGTGCAAGGACTTGTCCAGCACCTTGAGCCGCTGCGGCCACTGGCCGGCCACCAGCGCCAGATAGGTCTTGCCGGTTTCGCGGGCACGGAACTGCTCCTGCAGGTTCTTCAGCACGCTGCGCTTCTTGGCCACCAGCAGGATGCCGCTGGTTTCCCGGTCCAGCCGGTGTACCAGCTCCAGCAGGCGTGCCTGCGGCCGCGCCATGCGCAGCTGCTCGATCACGCCGAAACTCACGCCGGAACCGCCATGGACCGCGACACCGGCCGGTTTGTCGATCACCAGCAGCCCGTCATCCTCGAACAGAACCGGGAACTCGCGCGCCGGCGCCGACCCGCGGCCGGCGGCGCCGTCCTGCATCGCCTGCGCCTTGGCGTCCGCACGTTCCGAGGTCCGCACCGGTGGGACACGGACCTGGTCTCCGGCCACGATCCGGCGATCGGCGCTGGCCCGCCCCTTGTTGACCCGCACTTCCCCGCTGCGGATGATGCGATAGATGTGTGTCTTGGGCACGCCTTTGAGGTGGCGCATGAGGAAATTGTCCAGCCGCTGGCCGGCATCCTCCTCGTCGACCAGGAGCATCCTCGCAATATCCGGTGGCGGGGCCGGAATGGCCCCTATAATGAGTTTCACTAGCGACGCGCTGCAAGTGGTTGATTTGTCTGGAGTTTAGTCCACACCCCACCAACAGCGTCGCTGGCAGGTCGATGCCACCAGGTTGCCAGCATGACAGACCACGGGCCCGAGTCCGTGGTGGTCTGGCCAGCGAGCGGGTAAGCCGACGCCTTGAACCACTGACATGGAATACCCAACGCCGCCAGACAGACTCTGGCGGCCGGATTTGAGCGAAATGATTGTGTTGATGGGATTGATCCTGATGTGCTTGCCGCGCCCGAGGGTGGCGGCTTTGCGCGTGGGTTGGCCCAACAGGTCTGAGCAACGGGCCTTTGCCGCCCACCCGGCTCCGACACCGTACACACAACCGCATCCCCTCGCCCCCATCCCCGTGCCAACGCCTCGACACATGATCTGAGTCCAGGCCCGAGGCAATTTCCATCGGTTCAAAGCGTTCGTCAGGCATCGTTTGCTCGTCATGAGCATGTAAAAGGTCACGAGACCAGGAGGAACCCGGGGCGCCGCAAAGTGGCGGCGCAGCGCGGGTTCGATGCAGGAAACAGGAACGCTACCCATGAAACGGATGCTGATCAACGCTACGCAGGCTGAAGAACGCCGGCTGGCCATTGTCGACGGACAAAAACTGCTCGACTACGAAATCGAGATCGAAGGGCGCGAACAGCGCAAGGGCAATATCTACAAGGCGGTGGTGACCCGCGTCGAACCGTCGCTGGAGGCCTGCTTTGTCGACTACGGCGAAGACCGCCACGGCTTCCTGCCGTTCAAGGAGATCTCGCGCCAGAACTTCGCGCAAGGCGTGCAGGCCAACGGCGCCCGCATCCAGGACGCGATCCGCGAAGGCCAGGAACTGATCGTCCAGGTCGAGAAGGAAGAACGCGGCAACAAGGGCGCCGCCCTGACCACCTTCATCTCGCTGGCCGGCCGTTATGTCGTGCTGATGCCGAACAACCCGCGCGGTGGCGGCGTGTCGCGCCGCATCGAAGGCGATGACCGGGCCGACCTCAAGGAAGCCCTGGACCAGCTCGAATACCCCAACGGCATGAGCATCATCGCGCGCACCGCCGGCATCGGCCGCAGCGCGCCCGAGTTGCAATGGGACCTGAACTACCTGCTCAAGCTGTGGAACGCCATCGACGGCGCGTCCAAGGGCGGCAAGGGTGCCTTCCTGATCTACCAGGAGTCCTCGCTGGTGATCCGCGCGATCCGCGACTACTTCAACCATGACATCGGCGACATCCTGATCGACACCGACGATGTGTACGACCAGGCCCAGCAGTTCATGGCGCACGTCATGCCGGAGCATGCGGCCCGCGTCAAGCGCTACCGCGACGACGCCCCGCTGTTTTCGCGTTTCCAGATCGAGCACCAGATCGAATCCGCTTATGCCCGCATGGTGCAATTGCCCAGCGGCGGAGCGATAGTCATCGACCACACCGAGGCGCTGGTCTCGGTCGACGTCAACTCGGCACGCGCGATCCGCGGTGGCGACATCGAAGAGACCGCGACCCGCACCAACCTGGAGGCGGCCGATGAAGTGGCGCGCCAGATGCGCCTGCGCGACCTCGGCGGCCTGATCGTCATCGACTTCATCGACATGGAGGAAAGCCGCAACCGGCGCGATGTCGAGAACCGCCTGCGCGACGCACTGCGGCAAGACCGCGCCCGCGTACAGTTCGGCTCGATCAGCAAGTTCGGCCTGATGGAGATGAGCCGCCAGCGCCTGCGCCCGGCGCTGAGCGAAGGTGCTTCCATTCCCTGCCCGCGTTGCGGCGGCTCCGGCCACATCCGCGATACCGAAAGCTCGGCATTGCAGATCCTGCGCATCATCCAGGAAGAGTCGCTCAAGGACAACACCGCATCGGTGCTGTGCCAGGTGCCGGTCGACGTGGCCTCGTTCCTGCTGAACGAAAAACGCACCGAGATCACCAAGATCGAACTCAAGCAACGCATCAACGTGTTGATGGTTCCCAACAAGACGCTGGAGACCCCCAACTACAAGCTGACCCGCCTCAAGCATGACGATCCGCGCCTGGACAACATCGAAGCCACTTACAAGCTGGCCGATGAAGTCGAAGACCCGACCGCCGTGACGCGCCGTGCGCAGGAGCCGACCAACCGCCAGACCCCGGTGATCAAGGGTGTGCTGCCGGACGCGCCGGCTCCGGTGGCGCCGCCGAAACCGGAACCGGTTGCCCAGCCTGTCGCCCAGGCACCCGCACCCGCTCCGGTAGCGGCTGCAGCGCCGGCCGAGAAGGGGTTTCTCGGCTGGATCAAGAGCCTGTTCGCAGCGCCGACGCCGGCACCGGTTGCACCCGCACCGGTCGTCGCACCGGCCAGCGGCAAGGAATCGAACCGCGCCGAAGGCCGCGGTGGACGTGACGGTCGTCGTGGCGAAGGCCGTGATGGCAATCGCACCGAAGGTCGTGGCGAGGGCCGTGGTGAAGGTCGTGGTCGCGGTGGCCGGGGTGGTCGCGGCGGCCGGGGTGGCGAACGCGGTGAACGCGCCGGCCAGGGCCAGCGCGAGCGCGCGGAAACCAGCCAGGCCGACCTTACGGTCGACGCAGCGGCGCAGGCCGACGGCCAGCGCCAGGACACCCGTGCGGAACGTCCGCCTCGCGGCGAACGTGCGGAGCGCGGTGAACGCAGCGACCGTGGTGAACGTGGTGAACGTGGTGAACGCGGCGAGCGCGGTGAACGTAGCGAACGCGGCGAGCGTGGTGGTCGCGGTGGACGCAACCGGGATGCCGAGCGCAACCAGGGTGCGGACAGTGTGGTCCAGGCCGAAGGCGGCAGCGACACCGCTGTTGCCTCAGCGGCCCAGGGCGACGCGCCGAACCAGCAAGCCCCACGTGAAGGACGTGAAGGACGCCCGCAACGCGAGCGTCGGCCACGCCAGGACCGCCAGGCCGCCGACACCCAGGCGGACAACACCGATGCCGGGCAAGCGGGCAACGACAAGCGCGTCGAGCCGACCACCGAGCCGGTAGAGCACGCGGCAACGGCGCAGGCGCACAACGCCGATGCCGACGTCGCGACGACAGCGGCGGCAACCGACGGCGAGCAGCCGCGCGAGAAACGTTCGCGCGACCGTTACGGACGTGACCGTGCACGGGGCGAACGCGGTGGCCGCGGCCAGGGCGAAAACCGTCCGGTCGAGTCGGAAGAGCCGGTGCAGCAGCAGGCGCTGGACGGCTTTGCCGCCCCGGCAGCAGCACCCGCAGCCGTGCTGGAAACGACGGCTCCGGTACCTGCGCAGGTAGCGACCGCCGCGGTAGCTGCGCCGGCACCTGCTCCGGCACAGGCCGAGGCGCCGGCCGGCACACTTCCGCGCGTGCAGGAGTTTGCATTGCCGGTCGACGAACTGGCGCAGATGGCACAGCAGTCCGGCTTGAACTGGGTCAACTCCGATGCCGAGAAGATCCGGATCGCCCAGGCCGCCATCGCTGCGCAGCCGGACCCGATCCACGTGCCGCGGGAAATTCCGGTGCGCGAGGTGGTGGACGAAGGTCCGCTGGTACTGGTCGAGACCAAGCGCGACCTGCGCAACCTCAACCTGCCGTTCGAGCAAACCGCAAACTGAGCACCAGCCCGATCGGCGCGGCGCACCTGCCGGCAGGGCGCCGTTGCCGATCCAGGCTGCGCCCTGCGCAGCTGAGATGCCATCCTGATCGTCGGAAACACCGGCGACCACGGTGGCATTTTTCATGGGCGTGACCCGTCCTGAAGGGGGTTGACACCTTTCTTTGTAGAAAAGGCAGGTCAGTGGAATCAGGGATGAAACGGACGCAGCGCGATGACACGCTGGCTTTCAAGTTGTCGCTAGTCGATCAGGTAGAAAAAGGCGACCGGACCCACAGGCAAACCGGCTCCCTCTCCAATGGCACAGCCACCGCGCGTTGTCGCCGACCGGATCGAACCGGCCGTGCCACATCCATTCAGATCAGATCAGATCAAGCCGGCGTCCATAGCCGCACGGCTTCAACGCAGGCTCAGGCTCCGCAGTCGCGGTCAGCACTGCGCCGCCTGGCGCCATGCGTCGGTCGCGGCCTGCGTGTCACCCTGTTCGAGCGCCAGTTCGGCGAGTTGCCGCCAGGCATCGCGCCGCAGGCCGGGGTCCTGCAATCGCGCCAGTGCCTGCTTGAGCAGTTGACGGGCCTTGCCCCAGAGTTGCAGCCGCATGCAGGTGACACCGGCCAGGTATTGCAGCACCGGGTCACCGGGATGGCTGAGCTGGGCATTCTCGATCCGGGTCAGCCAGTCGCCTTCGAGCGTCTCGGCATTGCTGGCAAACCCGGTCTCGAGTACCCGCACCAGTTCGACGCACTGGCTTGGCGCCAGCGCGCTGGGCTGCTCCAGCATCTGCTCCCAGACCGGTAGCAGCCATTCACGGCTGAGTGCCGCGTCGCCCTGCAGCATCAGCAAACGGCGTGCGCCAGCCAGCGCCACGTCCGGCATCAGCCGCTCGGTCGGCTCCAGCCGCGCCCAGGCCTGGGTCAACTGCGCCGGGTCATATGCCGACTGGATCCATTCGATCGCCAGCCCCTGCAACACACCATGGGCCGCGACCTGCGACAAGGCATGGTGCTTGGCCAGCAGGCGTGCGGTCTCCAGCGCCATGACGGTTCGCCCGGCCATGCGCGCGGCTTTGAGCCGCATCCGCAGTGCCAGCACGCGCCGTCCCGGCCCCTGGCCCGCATCGTCGAGCAACTGCAATGCACCGGAGGCATCACGGTCGTCCAGCGCCCACCGGGCGGCACGCAGGCGGGCGCCCTCGCCGGCTTCGGGAGACACGCCCCCGGTCGCATGTTCGAGTGCGGCGCGGTAATGTGTTTCGCGTGCGGCGCGGTCCTGCAAGGCATGGGCGGCCTCGGCCGCCAGCAGATGGGCGGTCGCCAGCAATTGATCGGCATAGGTGAGCGTGTCATCGCCGCCAGCCAGGTTGCGCACCTGCTCGAGCACCGACTCGGCCGATTTCTTGGCCCGTACGAAGCGTCCGGCGACCAACTGGGAATAGGCATCGAGCAAGGACAGCTGCATGCTGCGCTCGCGCTGGCGCTGGCGCCACAAGCGCGCCTCGCGCGGGATCGAGAACAACGCCGACAAGGCACGCAGCGCCAGGTGCAGCAGCAGGAATCCCAGCAGCAACACGACCAGCACGAGGTTCAGCGACAGGTCGATCCGGTACGGCGGCCAGAACACGGTGACCGATCCGGGATTGCTGCCGGCGAACAGTGCGGCGGCCACGGCCAACGCGAACAGGGCAAGCAGCCAGAGGGATAAACGCATGGCGGGCAGGCCTCAGCGACCGGCCGTAGCCGTGGTCAGGGCGGCCAGCGTGTCGTCGACACGCGGCAGCTCCAGGTTCTTCATCTGCCCCTGCACCTGCTGCAGCAGACCGGCCGCGGCCTGGGTCTTGCGCGAGGCAGGATCAAAATAGCGGAACAAGGTGGTCGACGCCGAGGCCATGTCGGCACGGGCGGACTCGAGTTGCCGCGCCAGCAACCCCAGCCGGGCGTTGAGCAGCTTGAGCTTGAGGTTCTCGCGTACAAAGAACGACTGCTCCGGCGACATCAACGCCGCCTCGGGTTGTTCGATCCGGCTCACGCGCAGCAACTTGCTGGCCTCCTCGCCCACCACCGTCAGCACGCGCTGCCACCACTCCGGCGCCAGCACCGAATCCGGGATTTTGAGTGAACCACTGGCGCTGACCGTCGCCACCGCATTGGCCAGCGGCAGGTCGTCCACCATGCGCAGCAGTTCGTCGATACGGGCCAGCAGTGTCGGCGTGTCGGTGAACGACGATGCGGTGATGCGTGCGATGTCGCGCGCCAGCGCCCGCTGCACTTGTGCCAGGCCCGGCTGCGCCGCGCGGGCGATGCGCTGATCGGCCGAGCGCAGTGCCGCCACCAGCGGCTCGACGCTGCCGGTGAGTTGCGCCTGCTGCTGGGCCAGCCGCACCGCGGACTCGATGTCGACCACCAGGTTCTCGTCGCGCGAGCGCGAGATGCTCTGGATCAGGCCTTCGAGCTGATTGCGCTGGACCGCCACTTCGCTCAAGCGCACCTCGGCCACCGCCAGGCGCGCCGCTGTCTCGCGCGACAAATCCTGTGCCGCCTTGGCACTGGCACGCGCTTCGGCCGCATGCACTGCCGATTCGCCGCTCTGGCGCGCCAGTTGCTCCTGGGTTGCCGACAGTCGCTGCCACACCATCACGGTGCCAGCCAGCGCCACCGCCCCCAGCACCAGGGCCACCATCGCCAGCGGAGAGAAACGCGGCGTCGGCAAGGCATCGATGTCGGCCGCCTTCTGCGGTGCAGGTGCAGCACCCGCTGCCTGGGCGGATGCGGGTGCGTCCGGCGGTCGCGCCGCGGCGCTTGCGGGAGCCGAAGCCGCACCCGTGTCGGTTGTCGTCTGGGTGTCGGCGTCCTGTTTCATCCGACCGATTTTATCGAGGACACCAGGTCGGCCAGCGCCGGCCGTGACTCCTGCACAACACCGAAACCCGCGGCACGGGCGGCGGCAGCGATCCGGGGGTGGGTCACCAGCGCCCGCGCGCGGGACCAGTCGTGCCCGGGCAAGGCGGCGACCAGTGTCTGGATCGCCTGGGAACTGGTGAACAACCAGCAGGCATTCGCATCCGTTTGCGCCACCGCGCGGCGCAGTTGCTGCGGCTGCGGCGCGACGCGCCGGTAGGCCACGACATAGGCAACCGACACCGCCGCCTCGGCCAGGCGCTGTGCCAGCCAGTCCCGGCCCTGACCCTTGGCGCCGGCCGGCACCGGCGGCTCGACCGGCGCCGGGTTCGACGACAGCCCGGCCGCGCCAGCGTCGTCGTCGGCGCCACGCACGATCAGGACCCGCTGGCCGGCATGTACGCCGGGGCCCACGACGCGCCACAGCGCTTCGGAATCGAACTGCCCGCTGTCCGGTGCCGGCGCATCGATCTGCCCGGCGGGTACGCCGTGGCGCAGCAATGCCGCAGCCGTGCCCGGCCCCGGTGCCCAGGCCCGCAATGCCGAGCCGGACGGCCAACTGGAACCGCCGGTGGCGGTCGCTGCAAAAAAATGGTTGACGGCGGCTGCGCTGACGAACATCAGCGCATCGAAACGCCCGATCGCCTGCCACGCGGCGCGCAGCAGTTCGAACCCGGGTACCGACTGGATCTCGATCAAGGGCAGGCTGATCGCATCGATCTGCGCATCGGCCAGGTCTTGCACCCAACGCGCCGCGTCATCCTGCGGACGGGTGACGATTACGCGCATGCTGCGGGCGGCGTCGCTCAGTCCGACGCCACCACTGCGTGGGCGCCGCCGTCGCGCAGTTGCTGCGCGACCCGCTGGCCCAGGCTCTCGGCCTGGGCCAGCGTGCCCACCGTATCGCGCGCGCCGGCACGCACCAGTGGCGCAGCCGGCCCGGCATCTGCGGCCGTCTGCGCATCACCCCAGGCGGCGTCGAGTTGCAGTGCGCCGCCCTGCCAGACCGCATGCGCGGCCAGTGGCATCGAGCAACTGCCGCCCATCGCACGGCTGACCGCACGTTCGGCCGCAACCACCAGCCAGGTGGCCGGGTGCGTCAATGGCGCCAGCGCTGCGCGCAAATCATCCCGGCCAGACAGGATCTCGATACCCAGGGCGCCCTGGCCGGCCGCCGGCAGCATTTCCTGCATCGTGAACACATGCCGGATACGCGAGGCCAGCTCCAGCCGCTTGAGTCCGGCCGCCGCCAGGATGATGGCGTCGAAACCGCCATCGTCGAGTTTGCGCAGCCGGGTGTCGAGGTTGCCCCGCAGCGGTTCGATACGCACGTCGCGCCGGCCCAGCCGGTCCAGCATGTCGCGCAGCAACACCATGCGGCGCAGACTGGAGGTGCCGACCACCGCATCCGGCGGCAGATCGGCCGGCCCGGCGCAAGCCGCGGAGACCCATGCATCGTGCGGATCCTCGCGCTCCATCACGCAGGCCAGCTCGAAACCCTCGGGCAGCTGCATCGGAACATCCTTGAGCGAATGCACCGCCAGGTCGGCGCGGCCATCTTCCAGCGCGGCTTCGAGTTCCTTGACGAACAAACCCTTGCCACCGACCTTGCTCAGGCTGCGATCCAGGATCTGGTCGCCGCGTGTCGTCATGCCCAGCAACTGCACCTGATGCCCGAGCGCCTGCAGTCGCTGCTGCACATGGCGGGCTTGCCACAAGGCCAGTCGGCTCTCGCGTGTGGCGATGGTCAAGGGGGTGCGAACAGGCTGGGTCAAAGTCGTAACCGTTTGGTAATTGCGGGGTCCGCAGCGATGCTAGCATGGGCCCACTTCGCACCGCCCCACGACCCATGACCACCAAGACACTGACCGAGAACACACGCCGCGCACGCGAAAACGAACGCCCCCTGGTGGAAGACATCCGCATGCTCGGGCGCATCCTGGGCGACGTGATCCGGGACCAGGACGGCGAGGCGGCGTTCAACCTGATCGAGCAGATCCGCAAGTTGTCGGTCGCGTTCCGGCGCCATTCCGACCAGGATGCGGATCGGGCATTGAAGAAGTTGCTGGTCGGACTCAGCGGCGAACAGACAGTCAGCGTGATCCGGGCCTTCACCTATTTCAGTCACCTGGTCAACCTGGCGGAAGATCGCCACCATATCCGCCGGCGTGCGTTTCACGAACGCGCCGGCAACACCCAGGAAGGCAGCATCGACGTCGCCTTGTCGCGGCTGCGCTGGGCCGGGGTCTCGCCGGCGACCATCGTCGACACGCTGGCCGGCAGTTTTGTCTCGCCGGTCCTGACCGCCCACCCGACCGAGGTGCAGCGCAAGAGCATCCTGGATGCGGAGCGCGGCATCGCCCAGTTGCTCACCGCGCGCGATGCGATCCGCTTGCAGGCGCTCGCCAGCCAGAACAACAAGGATGCGTTGACACCACGCGAGCTCGCGCGCAACGAGGCGATGATCCGCGCCCGCATCACCCAGCTGTGGCAGACGCGGCTGCTGCGCTTCACCAAGCTGACGGTTGCCGACGAGATCGAGAACGCGCTGAGTTACTACGAGGCCACCTTCCTGCGCGAGATCCCGCGCCTGTATGCCGACCTGGAGCGCGAACTCGGCCAGCGCAACATCCACAGCTTTCTGCGCATGGGCCAGTGGATCGGTGGCGACCGCGACGGCAACCCGAATGTCAGCGCCGAGACTTTGTCCTATGCCCTCAAGCGCCAGTCCGAGGTGGCGCTGCGCCACTACCTGACCGAGGTGCATCTGCTCGGCGGCGAGTTGTCGATCTCCGCCATCCTGGCCAGTTGCTCGCCGGAAATGAAGCAGCTGGCGGCACGCTCTCCCGACACCAATGAACACCGCCAGGACGAGCCCTACCGGCTGGCCCTGACCGGCATCTACGCACGGCTGGCGGCCACGCTCAAGGCGTTGACCGGCGGCGAAGCGGCGCGCCATGCGGTGGCCCCGCAGAATCCGTATGCGAATGCCCAGGAATTCGGCGCCGACCTGCGCACGATCGAAACCTCGCTGATGCAGAACCACAGCGGCGCACTGGCCAGCCACCGGCTGCAACCGCTGATCCGCGCGGTCGACGTGTTCGGTTTCCACCTGGCCACGGTGGACCTGCGCCAGAGTTCGGACAAGCACGAAAGCGTGGTCGCCGAGTTGCTGGCCGCTGCCCGGCTGGAGCCGGCATATGCCGCGCTCGACGAGGCGGCCAAGCAGCAACTGCTGCTGCAACTGCTGCGCGACGCCCGGCCGCTGCGCGTGATCGACCATGGCTATTCCTCGCTGGTGCAGGATGAGTTGGCGATCTTCAGCTGCGCCCGCGAGATGCTGGCGCGTTTTGGCCGCCAGTCACTGCGCCACTACATCATCAGCCACACCGAGACCGTCAGCGATCTGCTGGAGGTCTTGTTGCTGCAGAAGGAAAGCGGCCTGATGCACGACACGCTGGACTGCGCGCCGCGTACCGACCTGATCGTCGTGCCACTGTTCGAGACGATCGAGGACTTGCGCAATGCCGCCGGCATCATGCGCGACTTCTATGCATTGCCCGGCATCCACGACCTGGTGCGGCGCAGCGGCGGCGAGCAGGACATCATGCTCGGTTACTCCGACAGCAACAAGGACGGCGGTATCTTCACCAGCAACTGGGAGCTATACCTGGCCGAGGTCGCGCTGGTCGCCTTGTTTGACGAACTGGCCGACACGACACCGGGCCAGCCGCCGATCCGGCTGCGCATGTTCCATGGCCGCGGCGGCACGGTCGGACGGGGTGGCGGCCCGAGTTACCAGGCCATCCTGGCCCAGCCGCCGGGAACGGTGCGTGGCCAGATCCGCCTGACCGAACAAGGCGAAGTCATCGGCAGCAAGTACGCCAACCCGGACATCGGAAGGCGCAACCTGGAAACCCTGGTGGCGGCAACGCTCGAGGCCACCCTGATGCCGGCGGCCAAGCCGGTGCCGCGGCAGTTCCTGGAGACGGCTGCAGTGCTGTCGACTGCCAGCATGGCGGCCTACCGCAAACTGGTCTACCAGACACCGGGCTTCACCGAGTATTTCTTCGGCGCCACGCCGATCCGCGAAATCGCCGAGCTCAACATCGGCTCGCGCCCGGCCTCGCGCAAACCGTCGCAGGCGATCGAGGACTTGCGCGCGATCCCGTGGGGCTTCAGCTGGGGACAATGCCGCCTGACGCTACCGGGATGGTTCGGTTTCGGGTCGGCGATCAGCGCCTTCCTGCAAGCGCCGGGGCCCGACTCGCGCAAGGAGCGCATGGCGATGCTGCAGAAGATGGAACGCCAATGGCCGTTCTTCCGCGCCTTGTTGTCGAACATGGACATGGTCATGGCCAAGAGCGACCTGGCGCTGGCCTCCCGGTATGCGGACCTGGTGACCAACACCCGGCTGCGCAAGAAGATCCTGGCAGTGATCGAGACCGAGTGGCACCTGACATCGACCGCGCTGGCGCAGATCACCGGGGACAAGCACCGGCTGGCCAACAATGCGGCCTTGCAGCGCTCGATCCGTCACCGCTTCCCGTATATCGACCCGCTGCACCACCTGCAGATCGAACTGATCCGGCGCCACCGCGCCGGGCAGATCGACGACCGCCAGCGGCGCGGTATCCATATCTCGATCAACGGCATCGCAGCCGGCTTGCGCAACACCGGCTGAGCAGGCCCTGCCGGGGGCTCAGGGTTGGCGCCGGCCGGCCTCGAAGTCCTGCCGACAGGCCTCGACATGTCCGCACCAGGTGCGCGCGTAGGCTGAATAGTCGACATCCAGGGTCGACACCTGCAGCGACACCAGGGCCCACAAGGTTTCGCGCAAGGCACTGGCGCACCGCATCGCCAGGAAGGCCCGCGTCAGTGCGGCGTCGGGCGCGTTGCCGAAGTAGCGCTGCAGCAGTTCCCGGTCCAGCGTGGCATCGAAGCCGTTGTTGCATGACAGATTGGCCAGGTCGAACAGCGCACTGTTGAAGCCGGCGTACTCCCAGTCGATCAGCCACAGGCGCCGGCCATCGTCGATCCAGTTGGCTGCCAGCAGGTCGTTATGCCCGAATACCGCCGTGACCGGGCCAAGCGCCCGCTCCAGTGCCGGCAAGACCGCGGCGAAGCTGGCGAGCGGGCGCTGCCATTCAGCGTCGCACGCGCCTTGCAAGCGCGCCAGGTAGTCACGGATCACCTGGAACACCCGGAACATCAGGGCCGGGCCACGCAGCTGGCGTGCCGCCTCCTGATGGCAACGCTGCAGCATCGACACCAATGCGTCCAGCCGGCGCGGCTCGCACAAGTCCTGCGCCTGCAAGGTCCGGCCTTCTATGAACCGGCTGACCAGGATGCCGGGCGCGGCAAACACCACCTCCGGCGCAAGCCCGGCTGCGTGGGCCGCCCGGGTGGCCGCCAGTTCATGCCAGCGCAGGATGCCGTGCTCCGGCACATCCTGCCCCAGCCGGACCACATAACAACCCTGGCGGTCGTCGACACGCCAGTTGTGGTTGGTCATGCCGCCACCGAGCGCCGCCATGTGCGTGATGCCGGCGAAACACGGCAAGGCCTGGATCCGGGCGGACAAGGCGTCGTTCATCGAGGGCTTGCTGACTGGCTGCGTGCCGGCCGATGGCGCCGTCAGTCGGAGCCGTTGAGCAACTCGCGCACCACCGCCAACTGCCGGCGCGAAACCGCCAGCAACTCGTCGACACCGAGCAGCCGCACCGCCCAGCCCTCACCCTCCTCTTCGTCGAAGTGTTTCTCCAGCGCGCGCAACTGGCGCCGCGCGACCAGCGCGTTGCGGTGGATACGCACGAAGTGGGCACTGTGGCGCTCCTCGAGTTCGCTCAGCGAACCGTCCAGGATCAGGTTGCGGTCGCTGGTGCGTACCGTGACGTACTTGAGTTCGGCCTTGAGGTAGATCACGTCCGACAGCGGCACACGTTCGGTGCGGCCGCGATCCTGGATCGTCAGCGAGGGCAACGTCGTTTCCGGCGCCAGGGCCCGCGTCGCCGCCATGCGCCGTTCGACCTTTTGCAGCGCCAGCACCAGGCGGGACAGCCGAACCGGCTTGGTCACGTAGTCGACCGCTTCCAGATCGAACGCGCGCAGTGCATGCCCGGCATGTGCGGTGACGAACACCACCGCCGGCGCGGGCACCCGGGCGGTCAGCTGCTGCGCCAGCGCCAGCCCGTCGGTACCCGGCATGTGGATGTCCAGCAACACGACATCGAAGGCCTGCTGCTGCAGCAGCGCCAGGGCCTGTGCGGCATTGGCCGCTTCGCCGTCGACCTCGACCCGGGGGTTCGCGCAGTCGCGCAGCAGGGTGCGCATGCGACTGCGCGCCAAGGTCTCATCGTCGACGATCAAGGCCTTGAGCGTCATGTCATGACGCCATCGTCAATGGGGTGTCCACCCAGCCGGGAACGGCAGCGGGCGCCGCGCAAGCCGCCGCGGCCGATCACAACGGCACCTCCATGCGCACCTGGTAGACACCATCGACCAGGCCGCTGCGAAAACGTCCCTGCACATCGTGCAGCAGGCGCAGCCGTGCGCGCACATTGTCCAGCGCCAGGCCGTGGCCGGGCGCACCCGAGCCTGAGGGCACGGTATTGGTCACCTTGATCACCACCACCGAACCCCGCCGCTGGCTGGAGATGCGCACCGTCGCCCCGTCGTCGCTCGGCTCCACACCATGGCGGACCGCGTTCTCGACCAGCGGCTGCAGCAGCAGCGGCGGCAACATCGCCCGGTCGGCGGACGGGTCCAGTTCCCATTCCAGGCGCAGTCGATCGCCGAAACGCACCTGCTCGATCGCCAGGTAACGGCGCGCCAGGTCGATCTCGTCGGCCAGCGTCACCGACTCGCCATGGTCCACCAGCGCATGGCGGAACAGGTCGCTGAGATCCTCCAGCATGGTTTCGGCCTTGGCCGGCTCCGCCCGCACCAGCGCGATCGCGCTGTTGAGCGTATTGAACAGGAAATGCGGCCGGATACGCGACTGCAGCTCGGACAGGCGCGCCGCCGTCGCAGCCGGCGTGCGGGCCCGTGCGCGCATCACCAGCGCGGCGACCAGCGCGGC
>JBFJZP010000011.1:0-15981 GCA_041622095.1 Burkholderiaceae bacterium
AAGGCCGCTGTGCCGCCACGCCGACCCCCGCTCAGCGCGCCGCCAATCCGGTCTGCCGCTCCAGTATCCGGCGCGCGCGCTCGACCACCGGGCGATCCACCATCTGACCGTCCACGCGTTGCGCACCCGAACCGACTTGCTGCGCCAGCGCCAGGATCCGCCGCGCCCATTGCAATTGCGCATCGGATGGCGCGAAGCCCTGCAACACCGGCGCCAGCTGCGCCGGATGGATACACAATTTGGCACCAAAACCCGCGCGCGACGCGCGCCTGGCATCGGCTTCGACCCGCCCGGGATCCTGCAAGGCCATGGTCACGCCGTCCAACGGTGGCGGCAGCCGTGCCGCCGCACTATGGGTGAGCAGTTGCGATCGTGCCGGCCACAACAGGTCCCAGTCGTCTTCGCAACCCAGGTCGGTCGACAGGTCGGCGGCACCAAAGGCCAGCCGCGTGATGCGGGGATGGCGACAGATCTCGCCCAAGGCCAGCATGCCGCGGGCAGACTCGACCAGGCCGAGCACCGGCAGATCGCAGTCCAGAGCCTGCAGGTCTGCCGCAGACTCGGTCTTGGCCAGCATCACGCCGGCCAGCGCCGACCCATGCTTCTTCACCAGCGCCAGGTCCTGCGCAAACCAGGGTGTATCGACGGCGTTGATACGCAACCAGGGTTTGTGCCGTCCGACACCGAGCAACGCATCGAGTTGCATGCGTGCATCGGCCTTGTCCCGCGGATCCACCGCGTCCTCCAGATCCGCGATCACCATATGGGCACCGGCCGCCACCGCCTTGTCCAGCCGGTCCAGGCGAGTGGCTGGAACGAACAGCCAGGTGACGGCGTCCTGCACCGTCATCAGGCCAGTTCCACCTGCGCGTCCAGGCCCACCTCGCCGATGTTGTTGGTCGACCAGACATCGAAGGCCTTGTCGGGTGCACCGCTTTGCGCATGCAGGTGCAAGCTGCCAATGTCGAAGGTCGGGCGCTTGGCGCGGAACCTGAAGGAGCGGACAAAACCGCCCGGCGCCAAGCTGTTTTCGACGAACCCCAGCAGCAAGGTGGCGATCAACGGGCCATGCACGACCAGACCCGGATAACCCTCGACGTCGCGGCAATAGTCGGCGTCGTAATGGATCCGGTGACCATTGAACGTGGCGGCCGAGTAACGAAACAACATCACCGCGTCGGCGCGCACCGCCTGCTGCCGCGCCCCTGTGCGCTCGAACGCATGTTCCCCGGCGCGGGCACGCGCGCCCAGGTCGGCCAGCGCCGACTTCTCCGCCGCCGTCGGCCAGTCGCGATAGACGATGTCGTGTTCTTCTTCGAGCAGCAGGCCATCCGCATCCTGGTAACGGTGGGCCAGCGTCACGAACACCATGTCGCCGCTTCGCCCGGACTTGCGCTCGACCTTGTCGATGCGGGTGTGTCGGGTGACGGTCGAGCCGACACTGAAGGCACGGGTCCAGTTCAACCGGCTGCCGGCCCACATGCGTCGCGGCAATTCGACCGGCGGCAGGAAATCGCCGCGTCGCGGATGTCCGTCATCACCCAGCCGGGACTGGACTTCCAGCGGATTGAAGTAGGCCCAGTGCCAGGCGGCCGGCAGCGGCGCCGAGTCGGGTCGGGCCAGCCGCTGCGCATCGTTCAGGGTCGCCGCAAGCTGGCGCACCTGCACGCTGTGGATGACCTCGGTGAGCGACTGGCTGCGCCCCACCCACGCTTCGATGGCGTTTTTCTCGTCTTGCATCACCGGTGCCTTGAATAATCAATACGAACGCGGCATGCCCAGCACATGTTCGCCGAGGTAGGACAGGATCAGGTTGGTCGAAATCGGCGCCACCTGGTAGAGCCGGGTTTCGCGGAACTTGCGTTCGACATCGTACTCGGCAGCAAAACCGAAACCGCCATGGGTCTGCAGGCAGACATTCGCCGCCTCCCAGGAGGCATCCGCGGCCAGCAGCTTGGACATATTGGCCTGGGCACCGCAGGCCTGTCCGGCATCGAACAATCCGGCAGCGTGGTAACGCATCAGGCTGGCGGCCTCGACATTCACGTACGCCCGGGCAATCGGGAACTGCACGCCCTGGTTCTGGCCGATCGGGCGGTCGAACACCACCCGGTCCTTGGCATATGCGGTGGCCCGGTCGATGAACCAGTAACCGTCGCCGACACATTCGGCGGCAATCAGGATGCGCTCGGCGTTCAGTCCGTCGAGAATGTAATGCAGCCCCCTGCCCTCCTCGCCGATCCGGTTCTCGACCGGTATCTCCAGCTTGTCGATAAATATTTCGTTGGTCTCGTGGTTCACCATGTTGCGGATCGGCCGCACGGTGATGGTCTTGCCGATCTCGCCGCGCAGGTCGACCAGGAATACCGACAGGCCCTCGCTTTTCTTCTTCACCTCTGCCAGCGGCGTGGTGCGGGCCAGCAGCAGCATGTAGTCTGAATGCTGCAGGCGCGACGTCCAGACCTTCTGGCCGGTGACCAGGTAATGGTCACCCTTGCGCACCGCGACGGTCTTGAGCTTGGTGGTGTCGCTGCCGGTCGTGGGCTCGGTCACCGCCATCGACTGCATGCGGATCTCGCCGCGCGCGATGCGCGGCAACAAATCCTGCTTCTGCTTCTCGGAGCCATGGCGCACGACACAGCCCATCACATACATCTGGCCATGGCAGGCGCCGGAGTTGCCGCCGGCACGGTTGATCTCCTCCATCACCACGCTGGCCTCGGTCAGCGACAGATTGGAGCCGCCATATTCCTCCGGGATCAGCGCCGACAACCAGCCGGCGTCGGTCAAGGCCTTGACGAAGGCATCCGGAAAGGTACGCGCCTCGTCGACCTCCTGCCAGTAGCGGGAGTCGAATTGCGATACGACCGCGCGCACGCCATCGCGCAGTTCGGTATAGGCATGGGGAGAGTTCTGGTGGGAGTGCATCGGCAACAAATCCTCTTGAATCAGGCGGCACTGGCGAACATCTGCCCGCCATCGATATTGAGCACGCTGCCGCTGAGGTAGCCACAACGCGGGGAGCAGCCGAACACGGTGAGATCGGCAATCTCCTGTGGCTCGGTCATGCGGCCGAACGGCAACCGGCGCGTCAGCTCCAACCAGCGCTCGGCGTCGCCGAGTTTGCTCGCGGCCTGGGCGCGCAACACCACCTCGATGCGGTCGCTACGGGTCGGCGACGGGTTGATGCCGAACACGCGTACGCCATGCTGCGGGCTTGTCGAGCCAACCGCCTGCGTAAACGCAATCAGGGCGGCATTGGCGGTCGAACCGCAGATGTATTCCGCGCGCGGCGCAGCCCCTGCCATGCCAATGATGTTGGCAATCACACCCTGGCCGCGCGCCTGCATCCGGGGCAAGACGGCACGCGTCAGGTTGATGTAGCCAAACAGCTTGAGTTCCCAGGATTGGCGCCAACGGGCATCGTCGACATCGGCCAGGCTGCCGCCGGGAATCGCGCCGGCATTGTTGACCAGCACGTCGATCTCACCGATTTGCGCAACCAGCGTGGCCAGTCCGTCTGCCGTCGACAGGTCGCAGGCCAGGGTTGTTGGCGTCACCCCGGTCTCGCGCGCAACCGTCGCGCTGGCCTGTTCGAGCATCGCTCCGGAACGCGACACCAGCACCGGCGTCGCACCTTCGCGCGCGAATGATGTGGCAATGGCAAGGCCGATGCCCTTGGAGCCGCCGGTGATCAGCACGCGGCGGCCTTCGAGTTGGAGATCCATGAGTAATCCTTGTTGCGATTCAGTCGCTGGCTGCCGGCGCCGGAACCTGCGCCGTGTACCAGTCGGCAATGTCGGCACCTTGCACGAAACACACGCCGGGCGTGTTCTGCAGCAGATCGAGCATGCGCTCGAAGGAGCCGAAGCGATGGGGCACGCCAATCAGGTGTGGGTGCAGGCCCAGCGCCAGCACCCGCGGGCGTTGCTTCGCCTCGCGCGTGAACAGGGACACGGTGCGCTGCAGGCGTTCGAACATCTCGTCCGAGCTGTGCTTCTCGATCGCGTAGATGATGGAGTCGTTGATTTCCAGGTTGTAGGGCAGGCTCAGCAAAGGCCCCTCGGCTGTTGCCATCCAGTTCGGCAGGTCATCGACCACCCAGTCGAACACATAGTCGATGCCTGACTTCTTGAGCACTTCCGGTGTGGTGTGACTCTCGCGCAAACCCGGGCCCAACCAGCCGCGCGGGCGCTTGCCGGTAAAGCGCTCGATCATGTCCAGGCTGGTCTGCACGATCTCTTCTTCCGCGCCAGTGTGATTGAGCGCCTTCTGGTGCACGCCATGGCCGATGAACTCCCAGCCAGCCGACAGCATCGCTTCGGCCGCCTGCGGGTAGGCCGCGATGACGCCGGCGTTGCAAGGGGTCGAGGCCTTGAGGCCACGCGACGTGATCGCATCGAGGATGCGCGGCAGGCCGCAACGCATGCCGTAGTCGACCCAGCTGAAATTGGGCACATCGGGCACCGTCTCGCGACCATGCGGCGGCGTGATGATGGTTCGCGGCATCGGTGCATCGAACTCCCAGTGCTCGACATTGACGACGAGATGGACCAGGATATTGCCGTCGGGATAGGCGCCGAGCGTCGGGCCGGCGTTCGAGAAGCGATAAGGGATTCTGGGATTGGCCATGGTGGTTTCCGTGGTTTCCTTTGTTGCAGTGGTCAATGGCGGATCTGCTTGAGGATTTCCCGCTTCATCGCATTGAAGGTTTCCGACGTGGTGTCCTCGATCGTGCGTGGCCGACTCAAGGGCACCGTGATACGCGCCTGGATACGGCCTGGACGGGCCGACATCACATACACCGTATCCGCCAGGAACAGCGCTTCATCGATGTCGTGTGTCACGAACACAATGGTCGGCTTGAGCTGCTGCCAGACGGTGAGCAGCAGTTCCTGCATGCTCAGCCGGGTCTGGGCGTCGAGGGCCCCGAACGGTTCGTCCATCAGCAACACCTTGGAGCCCATCGTCAGGATCCGGGCGATGCCGACCCGCTGGCGCATGCCGCCTGACAACTGCACCGGCAGATGGTTCTTGAAGTCGGACAGGCCGACGATCTTGATCATCTCGTTGGCCTTGGCCTCGTAGCTGCTGGCGGGCAGCCCCTGGGTCTTGGGACCGAAGATCACGTTCTCCCAGACAGAGAGCCAGGGGAAAAGCGCGGCCTCCTGGAACACCACGCCGCGGTCCGGACCGGGCTTGTCGACGGCTGCGCCATCAACCGTCAATGTGCCGGCACTGGCCTTCTCGAAGCCGGCAACCAGGTTGAGCAAGGTGGACTTGCCACAACCGGAGGGACCGAGCAAGGCGATGAATTCACCGGGTTTGACATCGAGTTCGACCTGCGCCAGCGCTTGCACCGGCGGGTCGGTCGGATAAGTCTTGTCGAGTTTGCTTGCGAGGATTGCGGACATGGCGTTCAGTGGTTCTGGAGAATGCGCCAGCGCAATACGCGGCGTTCGAGCATGACGATCAGGCGGTCACTGAGATACCCCATGGCGCCGATCGACACCATGTCGGCCAGTACGATGTCCATTCGGCCCACGTAGTAGGCGTCCCACAGGACATATCCCAGGCCGGACTTCACCGCCACCATCTCGGACACGATGACCGCGGTCCAGGATATGCCCAGGCCGATGCGCATGCCGGTGAAGACCGACGGCATGGCCGACGGCAACACGACGCGGCGCAGCAACTGCGCCCGTGTGGCCCCCATCATGGTGGCGGCACGGACCAGGTTGCGCTCGACGTCCCGCGCACCCTGCGTCGTGTTGACGACGATGGCATAGAAACCGCCCAGGAAGATCAGGAATACCGAACCCATGTCGCGTATGCCGAACAGTGCGATCGAAAAAGGCAACCAGGCGGTGATCGGTATCGGGCGCAGGCTTTGCACCAGCGGGTCGAACAGCTGCGCAACCAGCCGACTCCAACCGATCATCAGACCCAGCGGGATACCGATCAGCGCCGCGAGCGTGAACCCCTGCACCACACGCATCGAGGAGTACTGCACATTCGACAGCCAGGTTCCCGAGTAGGGATTCAGGCCCATGCCCGAAGCACCGAACACCCACCCGTGCCAGCCTTGCAGGACGGCCAGCGGCGTGGGGACGATACCGGCCATGTCCTGTCGGCTGCCCACGAACTGCCAGATCGCGAGCACGGCAATCGGCACCAGGATGCCGATGATGAATTGCTTCAGGCGCTTCATGGGCCGCTCATCAACGCTTGATTTCGCGCGTCAGCGAGTCGTCATACAGGGCAGCAGCCTCGGCCGCGACATCCTTCTGGATGATGCCCTGCTTGAATGCGGCTTCAGCCTGCAGACGCACCTGCTCCTTGGTCAACACGCCGCCGAGCTGGATGATCCTGGCCGACTCCTTGGTCACACTCAAGGGCAGCCCGGTGTACTTGGAATAGGCCTCGGCGAACATGTCCGGATTCTTGGCCATCTGCGCCTCGGCATTGTGGTAGACCCACAGGAAACGCTTGACCGCTTCGCGCTTGTTGGTCATCGCCTCACGCGATGCAGCCAGCAGGCCGAGCTCGGCACCGACGGACTTGGACTGGCTGTATTCCAGGTTCTTGGCGAAATACGCGTCGCCCTCGGCCACAGCCTGCGACTCGAACGGCTCCCACAAGACCATGGCGTCGATGTCGCCGCGCTTGATGGCCTGGATGAACGCGGTGCCACCACCCTGGATGTTGACCGGGGTGAAGCTGTTGTAGGGGATGCCTTTTTCGACCATCGTCATGGCCCACTGGAACCAGACGGCAGAGCCCGGCGCGATGCCGATCTTCTTGCCGGCGATGTCCTTCCAGTCGTTGATGGTCACGCCCTTGCGCACCACCAGGTTCTTGGCCGATCCGGCGACACCGGTCAGGCCGATCAGGTTCTTGCTGCCCTGACCTGCTGCGATCGCCAGGTCACCTGCACCCACCGCGGAGATGTCGACAGAATTGGACATCAAGGCAGTGCGGGCGTCAGCGTATCGCACGAACTCGGCACGTTTGACATCGATGTTGAACTTCTTGAGTTCCTCTTCCATGTTCAACAGCGGCGACAGGTGACCGACCTTGACGAACCCGATGGTCAGGGTTTCGCGCTGCGCCAGTGGCGCGGGCGCCGGGCCTATTGCAAGTGCGGCAGTCGTGACGGCAGTCAGGCAGACTGCCGTGAGGGCTTTAGCGAATTTCATCGTCATCACTCCTGGTGGGTTGGTAAAGCAAACACGTGGGGGAACATGGAAATCAACGTCCGGTGAACCGGGGCGAGCGTTTTTCGGCAAAGGCGGCGCGGCCTTCGATGTAGTCGCTGCTGCGAAAGCAGGTATCGACCGCAGCCTCGACCGAGCGCACAGCGGCCGGATCGGCACCTGCCAGAACCGTGTTGAACGCCAGCTTGCCTGCGGCCAGCGTCAGCGGCGCGTTGCCGGCAATCTCGTCGGCAATCTGCCGCGCATGCGCGAAGACGTCGTCATGCACCTGGTTGAGCAATCCGATCGCCAGCGCCTGGGTCGCATCGCATACCCGCGCCGTATAGAAGAACTCCGCACTGCGGGCCGGTCCGAGGACATCGACCATGCGCTTGATTCCGTCGAGCGAGTAACCGAGTCCGAGGCGGCCCGCAGGCATCCGGAACTTCGCATGGGGCGCTCCATAACGCAGGTCGCATGCCAGCGCCAGGCCCAGGCCGCCGCCGTAGCAGATGCCGCTGATCGCCGCGATCACCGGACAACGCAACAAGGTGATGCCTTGTTGCGCGCGCGCCACCGCCACGTCGTAGGCCCGCACGCCGGCGGCATCGTTGCGCTGCGCTGCGAACTCGGAGATATCGGCGCCCGAGACGAAGGCCTTGTCGCCGTCGCCACGCAGCACCACGACACGCACGACCGGATCGGCCTGCAGCAGGTCCAGCGTATCGCCCAGCGTATTCCACATGCCCAGGGACATGGCATTGAAGCGCCCCTCATTGCGCAAGGTGATCGTGGCCACATGGCCATCGATGGTGTGCAGTACCTCAGCCATCGCGCTCACACCACCGAGTCCGCGTGAAAACGCCGGATTTCTTCTTCGGAGTAACCGACCTCGGCCAGCACCTCATCGGTATGCGCACCCCAGCCCGGCGCCTGTGCCACGACCTTGGACGGCGTGCGTTCCAAGGTCACCGGCTGGGTGATGTAGTGCATCTTCTTGCCGAAGTCGGTCATCAACGAGGCGGTGACCCCCAGGTGACGCACCTGCTCATCCTCGAACATTTCCGGCACGGTATAGACCGCGCCGGCCGGCACGCCGGCGTCGTTGAGCTCGGTCACCCATTCGGCCACGGTGCGTGACTTGAAGATTTCGGCCAGTGCGCTGTTCAGGCGCTCACGGTGCTTGACACGCAAGGTCTCGGTCTGGAACTCCGGATCTTCCAGCCACTGCTCGCGCCCGAGCATGCGGCACATGCGCACCCAGTTGCCTTCGCCGGAAGCGCCGAGGTTGAATACGCCATCGCTGCCCTCGAACAAACCCATCGGACTGCTGGTCGGGTGGTCATTGCCTTGTTGTACCGGAATGTCGCCGTCGTTGAGGTAACGCGCCGCCTGGAAATCCATCATTGCGATCTGGGCGTGCAGCAGCGAGGTATGGACCCATTGCCCCTTGCCGGACACTTCGCGCTCGAGCAGAGCGGTCAATATGCCCAGCGCCGCATACAGGCCGGCACTCATGTCGGCGACCGCAAGTCCGGCGCGCACCGGGCCGGTGCCAGGGTGGCCTGTCACCGACATCAGGCCGCCAAGCCCCTGTGCGATCTGGTCGAAGCCGGGCCGCCAGGCATGCGGGCCGTCCTGGCCGAAGCCGGAAATGCTGGCCAGGATGATGCGCGGGTTCACCGCGCTGAGCGACGCGTAGTCCAGGCCCAGCTTGTTCTTGACGTCCGGACGCCAGTTTTCCACCACCACGTCTGCGTCCTTGACCATGCGCATCAGAATGTCGCGCGCACCGGGCTGCTTGAGATTGAGCGTCATCGACCGCTTGTTGCGATTGATGTTCTGGAAATCACCGCCCTCGCGGTTCGCAGCGAACATGGCTTCGTTCGGGTCGACGCCACGGGGTGGCTCGATCCGCACCACGTCGGCTCCGAAGTCGGTCAACATGCGCACGCAGTTCGGGCCGGCGCGTACCCGGGAGAGGTCGAGGACGCGAAAACGGGACAAAGCGCTGGAAGCCTGGATCTTGGGCATGATGGTCAGTTCCCTGAATGAAAGTGGCACGTGAAACTGCGGCCGTCGAAGCGATGTTTCTGCAGCGCCTGTGCAAACGCCAGCAGTGCGTGTTCCTGGTAAGGCCGTGCCACCAGTTGGACACTGATCGGCATGCCGCGTGTATCGGCCGCGATCGGCACGACGATGGCCGGCAGACCGAGGTAGTTGACGAAACCCATGTACCGGTACAGACCGAGCAGATGCCGGGCTTCGTAGGCCGCATGGTCCGGGGTCACCGACGCCCAGTCGGGCACCGGATCGGACAGCGCCGGCAACATGAACAGGTCGCAATCGGCCAGTTGGGTCTGGACGAAGTGCGATACCCAGCGGCCGCGTTCGGCCAGCGCATGGGCCGACCAGTCCGGTGGCAGCACCAGACCCGGCAGCGCGATGTCGCGTACCGCCGGCGCAACCGTCCCGGCACGCAGCGCAGCGCCATGGATCTGGCCGGCTTCGGTGTGCAGGACTGTCTCGGCACGCCGCGACAGGGCCTTGAATTCCGGCCAGTCGTCGACGCGTTGCACCACATCGCAGTCCGCCAGCAGCGACTCGAGCGCGGTCGCCACCTGGGTGTCCAGGCCTTGGCCGGGGATCCATGCGCGCACGCGCAGCGGACGCTCCGGCGTCGCGTCATGTTCGGGCATTGGCGCGATCACATCGAGCAGTTGCCGGGCATCGGCTGCGCTGCGGGTCAGGATGCCGATGCTGTCCAGGCTCGGGGCCAGTGGAAACACGCCGCCGCGCGGCACACGCCCGTGGGTGGTCTTGAGCCCGAGCACCGCGCAGGTGGCGGCAGGAATCCGGACCGATCCCGCGGTGTCGGTGCCAAGAGATCCAAAGCTGAGGCCGGCGGCCACCGCCACCGCACTTCCGCTGGACGAGCCGCCGACCACGGCGTCTGCACGCAGCGGGTTGATGCAGCGTGGGAAATTCCGGTTTGCGCCGGTCGCGCCGCAGGCGTATTCGGCCATGACCAGCGTGGCCGCCTGCGTCGCGCCCTGGCGCGCCAAACGGCCCACTGCAGCCGCGGCCGCAAGACCCGGCGAGACCGCCCCCTGGTCGCGGCCCAGACCCGGCCGACGACCGGCCAGATCGAAGATGTCCTTGTGTGCCAGCGCGATGCCGGACAGCACACCCGAAACCGAACCGACGCCAGCCGATGGATCCGGCACCAAGCGCTGCACGACGCATCCGGTCGCCGCACTGCCAAGCGCCATCTTCTGGCGCTGCGCATCGAGCGCTTCCGATACCGACAGTTCGCCATGCGCCAGCGCGCTCTGGAGTTCGGTCAGGGTATCGGGCAATTCAACCACGTGACAGTCCTCGCAACACGTCTTCGAAGGACGCTGTCGCCTCGGATGGCAGGCTGTCCCCTGGGGCGCCAGGCAATGCGTCCGGGGCCAGCCGCCGCAGGAGTTTGCCCAGCCGCAAGCGCTCGCCGGCGTCGGCATCCACTCGGGCCGCGCGCAAGGCCTCTTCCACGGTGAATTGCCGCCCGCGGTCCGGATCGGACGAGCCTTGCACCCCGACTGGATGAATTTCAGCAGCCACGATAAGATATACGTTGCAAACTCATAAATATAAATATAACCCAACTTAGAATATTTACAAACCGGGTGAACCCTGACATGCGAAGAGACAAGCAGACATTCGTCAAAGCGAGCGAAAAAATCCGTACGGAGATCGAAAACGCGATCAAGGACGGCAACCTGTTGCCGGGTGATTCGATCGACGAGGCCGAACTCGCCAACCAGTACCAGGTATCGCGTACACCGATCCGCGAGGCGTTGATCCAGTTGCAGGCCCAGGGCCTGGTCACCAGCCTGTCGCGCGGCGGCATGATCGTGGCCAAGATGGACTTGCAGCAGTTGATGGCACTGTGGGAGTTGCTGGCAGAACTCGAAGGGGTGGCGGTGCGCCTGGCCTGCCAGCGCATGACCGCAGAAGAACTCGAGGCGCTGGTGCAGGTGCATGAAGAAAGTCGCCAGCACGCCGACTCCGATGACGTGGCTGGCTGGCAACAAAGCAATCTGCTGTTCCACGACCTGATCTACCGCGCCACCCGCAACCCCTACCTTCGCCTGGAAGTGATGCGGATTCGCACGCGCACCGGTTATTACCGCCGGCACGCCTTCGGCGCGCTCGGCCGCATTCGCAGTTCCTTCGAGCAGCACCAGGTGGTGGTGGATGCCTTTCGCAAGGGCGACCAGGAAGCCACCGTGGCGGCCATGATGCAGCACATGCGACCGGCTGCCGATGCCAAGGGCCTGACCGATTTCATCGTCAACCTGCCCAAGGACTTGCTGGCCCAGTAAGTCAATCGATCCAGCCGGCTTGCCACGCATGTTGCGCGCACGCCGGCCAGCAAGCCGGTCCAGCTTCAGCAGAACCCTGCCGCATCAAGGTCCAGCGTGCAGGTCCAATCGAACCGCGTGGCGGCCGCGCCGTTCGCCTCTACCAGCGCGGTGCCGGCCCCTTGCTGCGAAACGGCTGGCGCACTGCGCGCTCAACCATCATCAGCCGGTCCTGGCCGTAGAACATCTCGCCGTCGACAACATAGGTCGGAGAGCCGAAGACACCCATGGCGACGGCCTCGTCGGAATTGCGGGCGAACGCCTGCTGCACTTCGGGCGTCAACGCTGCAAGCCGCAGCGGCTCGGGCGCGAGGCCGGCCTCGCTCGCTATCTGTTCCAGCACCTGCGGGTCGCCGATGTCGCGATCGTCCTGCCACAAGGCGCGCAGGATGGCGACATGCAAGGCGTCGACATCGGCCCCTTGCTGCTGCGCGGCCATGACGAAGCCGGACGGCCATTCGCGGTTGCCGATATGGTGCACCGGATCGACCCGCACCGGCATGTCGAGGTACTCGCTCCAGCGCTCGATTTCCCGACCGAAGAAATAGTGCTTGTGCGCTGCCGAGCGCTGGCCGAAGGCCTGGCTGCCACTGGCCGGCACGACCCGCGACAGGTCGATCGGCTTGTGCACCAGGGTGCGCCCGGCCGTGCGCGCCAGGTCCACGATGCGCTGCGCGCCGAAGTAGGCGTAGATCGAGCGCGTGGAATAGTAGTAATCGATCGTCCCTGGCATGCGGCAAGACTCCTGAATATGATGCAGTCCAGACTGATTGTGCGCATTTTCCAGGGCCGGCACCGCCGGCGACCGCCCGATCAAAAGCGACCCATGTGCGGCCGGATTGCGCCAGAATCACCGATACACCGGGTCAACCATCCAGGAGGGTCTGCACCATGCGCATGTTCGCTGCATCCATCGGCACCGAAACCAACACCTTCGCACCGATTCCGACTGCACTCGAGAGTTTCCACGAATCCTTCTACGCACCGCCCGGCGAACACCCGGATGACGCCAAGTTGTGCACCGCGCCATTGTGGGTCGCGCGCAAACGCGCCAAGGCCGAGGGTTGGACACTGATCGAGGGATCCTGTTCATTCGCCGAGCCGGCCGGCCTGGTGTCGCGCGAGGCCTACGAAACCTTGCGCGACGAGGTGCTCGGCCAATTGCGCGCCGCGATGCCGGTCGACGGCGTGGTGCTCGGCCTGCACGGCGCGATGGTGGCCGACGGTTATGACGACTGCGAAGGTGACCTGATCGCGCGGGTGCGCGAGATCGTCGGGGCGCAGGTGCCGATCGGGGTCGAGCTCGACCCGCATTGCCACATGACGCGCAAGCGCGTGGCCCATGCGACGCTGATCATCTGCTTCAAGGAGTTCCCGCATACCGACTTCGTCGCCCGCGGCGAAGAGGTGGTCGATCTCACGCTGCGTGCGGCGCGCGGCGAGATCCGGCCGGTGATGTCGCTGGTCGATTGCCGCATGATCGGCAGCTTCCCGACCACGATGCAGCCGATGCGCGGCTTTGTCGACCGGATCAGCGCGATGGAGGGCAAAGACGGCGTGTTGTCGATTTCGCTGGCGCATGGTTTCCCGTATGCCGACGTGCCGGAGATGGGCGCGCGGGTGCTGGTGGTCACCGACAACCAGCGCGCAGCCGGCGACGCACTGGCGCGCCAGCTGGCCGACGAGTTCCTGGCCATGCGCGGCAAGACGCAGCCGGAATATTTCGACCCGGACGGCGCGATCGATGTGGCGCTGCAGGAGGCCGGCACGGTTGTCGTGGCCGACCCATCCGACAACCCCGGCGGTGGCGCGCCCGGCGACTCGACGATGATTCTGCGCCGCATGATCGCGCGTGGCGTCACCAACGCGGCGCTGGCGCCGATCTGGGATCCGATGGCGGTGCGCCTGTGTTTCATGGCCGGCACCGGCGGCCGGATCCAGCTGCGGTTCGGTGGCAAGACCGCACCCACCTCGGGCCAACCGATCGACGCGCTGGTGACGGTGACGCAACTCACCCGCGAGGCCATGCAGACCTTCGTCGGCGCCAAGGTGCCGCTCGGCGACTGCGCGGCGATCGACTGCGATGGCATCGCGATCGTGCTGATCAGCAAGCGTACCCAGGCCCTGGGCAGCGACCTGCTGACCGGCATGGGTGTGCCGATCGAGGGCAAGAAGATGGTGGTGGTCAAGTCGACCAACCACTTCCATGCGGCGTTTGCACCGTTCGCCAGCCGCGTGATCTACTGTGATGCGGGAGGCCCGATACCGCGCGACCATCGCAAGGTACCCTATACAAGAGTCCAGCGTCCGATATGGCCGCTCGACGATGCGGTCGCGCCGGTGCTGCTGGACTGACCCGAATCCGGAATTTTCATTTCGCCAGGAGAAACAACATGACCCCATATGACCGCCTCAAGGAGCTCGGACTCGAATTGCCGACCCCTGCCACGCCGATGGCCAACTATGTGCCCTTCGTGCTGGTCAACGGATTGCTCTATCTCTCCGGCCAGGGCCCGCGCCGCGCCGACGGCAGCCTGTGCACCGGCAAGGTCGGCAGCGATGTCAACGTCGAAGACGCCTACCAGCATGCGCAGCTCACCGGCCTGAACCTGCTGGCCGTCGCGCACCTGGCGCTGGGCGACCTGGCGCGGGTGCGGCAGGTGGTCAAGCTGCTGGGCATGGTCAATGCCATCCCGACCTTCGGTGACCACCCGAAGGTCATCAACGGCTGCTCCGACCTGTTCGTCAACGTGCTCGGCGACGCCGGCCGCCATGCGCGTTCGGCGGTCGGCATGGGCTCCTTGCCGGGCAACATCTCGGTCGAAATCGAAGCCATCCTGCAGATCGACGGCTGACCCGCCGCCAGACCGCGGCGACGATGCGCCCGCAGACCCAGGCGGCACTGTCCGCCATGGCCGGAACCGACATCCGCCAGATGCTCGGGCTGCGCCCGATCATCAACGTGTCGGGCACCATGACTGTACTCGGCGCCTCGATCATGGTGCCGCAGGCGGTGGCCGCGATGGCGGCGATCGCCACCGAATTCGTCGACATCGCCGAACTGCACCGCCGCGCCGGCGAAGTGGTCGCGCAGGCGACCGGCGCCGAGGCCGGATTCATCACCGCCAGTTGCGCCAGCGCCATCACCCTGTCGGTCGCCGCCTGCATGACCGGTATGCGCCGGCTGGCGATCGAGCGGCTGCCGGACACCACCGGCCTGCGCCACCAGGTGCTGGTGCAGACCGGGCATCTGGTCGGCTACGGCGCATCGCTGCAACAGACGATAGCGATGACCGGCGCGCGGGTGATCACGGTGGGCACGGTGAGCATGGCCCAGCCTTACCAGCTCGACGACGCGATCAACGAGCACACCGCCTGCGCAGTGTTCGTCGTCTCGCACATGACGGTGCCGTATGCGATGTTGTCGCTGGAGCAGGTCTGCGCGATCTGCCATGCCAAGGGTGTTCCGGTCATCGTCGACGCCGCATCCGAGTACGACTTGCGCGGCTTCCTGGCGCGTGGCGCCGATATCGTCGTCTACAGCGGTCACAAGTTCCTGGGCGGACCGACCTCGGGCATCGTCGCCGGACGGGCCGACCTGGTGCGCGCGGCCAACGCGCAGAACCACGGCATTGGCCGCGGCATGAAGGTCGGCAAGGAGACGATTGCCGGCGTGATGGCCGCGCTGCAGGCCTGGCAGGAACGGGATGCCAAGGCGATTCGGGCACGCGAGGATGCGGCGCTGGACCTGTGGCAGGCGACGCTGCAGAACTGCGACGGCGTGCACTGCGTGCGGATCGACGATCCGACCGGCAATCCCTTGCAACGGCTGCGCCTGCATGTGTTGCCTGCCAGCGGCTGGAGCGCACGCACGCTGGCCGACGCACTGGCGCAAGCCGACCCGTCGATCCGCGTGCGCGACTACCAGACCGACCTGGGCTACTTCGATCTCGACCCCTGCAATCTGCACGCCGGCGATGCGCCGCAGGTTGCGCGCCAACTCGCCATGCTGCTGATCCGGTCCTGATCACGCCGGAGCCGCGCTGTCCGGTCCGCAGCCGATCGATCGGCGTATCGGTAGTTTCCCGCGTTGTCTTGCCGCCCCGATCCGAATGTGCTTAAATAAATTTCGACCCACAACAGCGGCTGTACCAGCGGCGTTCGCCGGCAAGCATCTCAGCCGATCAACAGGAGAAGCTTCGATGACACATTCACGGCGATCCGTATTGACAGCTGGAGTTGCCGCCGCGGCGGTGGCAGGTGTTGGCACCCCCTGGCTGGTGCGCGCGCAGGCCAGGCCGCCCAGGCAAGCGCGTTTCGTTCCGCACGGTGACCTGAACGTGCTCGACCCGATCTGGACCACGCAGAACATGGCG
>JBFJZP010000012.1:0-15502 GCA_041622095.1 Burkholderiaceae bacterium
ATACCGTGCGCAGCGACGGCGTCGCGGCCAGGGCCGGCTGCACCTGCGCCAGACCGGCCAGCGAGCCGGCGCCGGCACGCCGCCCGCCACGCAGGCCATGGCGCACGATGTACAACACGTCGGGGCCCGGCGTCAGGTTCAGCAACAAGCCGGCCACGATGAAAAACCCGAGCTGGTTGATACCGTCGAACATGTCGGGGGCCTTCGCTCCGGCGCCTGGATCGGGTCCGGTGTCAGCCGGCGAAGAAGTTGCGCACCGTGGCGATCGCGTGATCGACCCCGGCCGCGTCGACATCGAGATGGGTCACGAAACGCAGGCGGTACAGACCGGACGCGAGCACGCCGTGGGCTTTCAGATAGGGAAGGAACTCTGCCGCGCGGGCACGCGCATCACCGACCAGGTCGACAAAGACGATGTTGGTGTGTGGCGGCTCGACCTGCATGCCGTCGATCGCCTGCAGGCCATCGGCCAGGCGCTGGGCCAGCAGATGATCCTGCGCCAGCCGCTGCACATGGTGGTCCAGCGCATGGTCGCCGGCAGCGGCCAGCACACCGGCCTGGCGCATGCCGCCACCGGCCATCTTGCGAATCCGCGTTGCCCGGTGGATCAGCTCCCGGCTGCCGCACAACACCGAACCGGCCGGCGCGCCCAGGCCCTTGCTCAGGCAGACCGACACGCTGTCGAAACAACCGGCAATACGCCGCGCCTCGGTCATGGCATCCGATCCGAGCTGCGCCGCCTGCGCCACCGCGGCATTGAACAGCCGCGCACCATCGAGGTGTCGCGCCAGGCCCCGTGCGACAGCCAGTGCGCTGGCCTGCTGCAGATAGTCCATCGGCAAGACCTTGCCACCCCAGGTGTTCTCCAGCGCCAGCAGCCGCGTGATCGCGTAATGGGTGTCGTCCGGCTTGATCGCCGCCTCGATGTCCGCCAGGGCCAGCGTGCCGTCGCTCTGGTGTGCCAGCGGCTGCGGCTGCACGCTGCCGAACACCGCGGCGCCACCGCCTTCCCAGCGATAGGCATGGGCCATCTGCCCGACGATGTACTCATCGCCACGCTGGCAGTGCGCCAGGATGGCGCACAGATTGCTCTGCGTGCCGGTGGCGACGAACAAGGCGGCCTCGAAACCGAGCAAGGCGGCGAGCTTGTCCTGCAGGGCATTGACGCTCGGGTCTTCGCCGTATACATCGTCGCCCAGCGGGGCCGCCATCATGGCGGCGCGCATCGCGTCGGTGGGCTGGGTGACGGTGTCGCTGCGCAGGTCAACAATCATGGTGCATCTCCGGAAAAGGGGCTAGCGCACGATGGTAGCGATGGTGGCCCGCGCGCGCGCAGCCACACGCATTCGCATGCGGCGCGCTCACGACAGGAAGTTCTTCAGCATCGCATGACCGTGCTCGGTCAGGATCGACTCCGGATGGAACTGCACACCCTCGATCCGTTGCGCCGGCGGAAGGCCGGTATGGCGCACACCCATGATCTCGCCGTCATCGGTCCAGGCGGTGATTTCCAGTTCGGCCGGACAAGTCGGGCGCTCGATCGCCAGCGAATGGTAGCGATTGACGGTGAAACGCTCCGGCAGGCCGGCAAACACACCGGATCGCGTGGTGTGGATCACCGAGGTCTTGCCATGCATCAGCTGCTGCGACCGGATGATGTTGCCGCCCAGCGCGGCGCCGATGCTCTGGTGCCCGAGACAGACCCCCAGGATCGGCAACTTGCCCATGAAGTGCCGGATCGCCTCGACCGAGATGCCGGCCTCGGCCGGAGAACACGGCCCTGGCGAGACCACCAGCCGGTCCGGCGCGCGTTCGGCAATACCCGCAATCGTGATCTCGTCGTTGCGGAACACCTCGACCTCGGCGCCGAGTTCGCCGAAATACTGGACGATGTTGTAGGTGAAGCTGTCGTAGTTGTCGATCATCAAAATCTTCATATGACCCCCACGCTTGTCACTTCGTGTACTACGCTGCCCCCCGAGGGGGCTAATTTCCCTTGGGACGGCCCGGCGGGAAATTGCCGGCCCCCCACGCTTGTCACTTCGTGTACTGCGCTGCCCCCCGAGGGGGCTAATTTCCCTTGGGACGGCCCGGCGGGAAATTGCTCACTTGCGTGTTTCATTCCAGACCCTCCTCGACCAGTTCGGCTGCGCGCAACAATGCCCGCGCCTTGGCTTCGGTCTCCCTCCACTCCAGCTCCGGCACCGAGTCGGCGACGACGCCGGCAGCGGCCTGCACATACAGGTTGCCATCCTTGATGACACCGGTGCGGATCGCAATGGCCACGTCCATGTCGCCGGCATAGCTGAGATAACCGCAGGCCCCACCGTACAGGCCACGCTTGTTCGGCTCGAGCTGGTCGATCACCTCCATCGCATGCACCTTGGGTGCGCCTGTCAAGGTGCCGGCCGGGAAACTGGCACGCAACACGTCCATGCTGGTCATGCCGTCGTTCAGGATGCCTTCGACATTGCTGACGATGTGCATCACATGGCTGTAGCGCTCCACCGCAAAGGCCTCGGTGACCTTGACGCTGCCGATCTTGGCAATCCGCCCGATGTCGTTGCGCGCCAGGTCGATCAGCATCACATGTTCGGCCCGCTCCTTCGGATCGTTGACCAGCTCGATCTCGATCGCCTTGTCGCGTTCCGGCGTGTTGCCGCGCGGCCGGGTTCCGGCCAGCGGACGGATCGTGATCTTCTGCCCTTCGTCGGTGTTTTCCTGGCGCACCAGGATCTCCGGGCTGGCCCCCACCACATGGAAGTCGCCGAAGTGGTAGTAGTACATGTACGGACTGGGATTGAGCGAACGCAGCGCCCGGTACAGCGACAGCGGCGACTCCGTATAACGCTTCTTGATGCGCTGGCCGACCTGCACCTGCATGAAGTCTCCAGCCTCGATCATGCCCTTGGCCTTTTCGACCGCGCGCAGATAGTCGGCCTTCGCGAACTCGCGCTCCGCCGGGTACGACTGCGTGGCCTTGACCACCGGCGCACTGACCGAGTACTTCAGTTGCTCCTTGAGATCGCGCAGCCGGCGCTTGGCATGGCTGTAGGCCTCGTTCTGCCCCGGATCGGCATACACGATCAGGTACAACTTGCCCGACAGGTTGTCGATGACCGCCAGTTCCTCGCATTGCAGCAGCAGGATGTCCGGGCATCCCAGCGTGTCGGTCGGGCAGGACGCCTCGAGCTTCTTCTCGATATGGCGCACCGTGTCGTAGCCGAAATACCCGGCCAGGCCGCCACAGAAACGCGGCAGGCCGGGCCGCAGCGCCACCTTGAAGCGCTTCTGGTAGGCGGAGATGAAGTCGAGCGGATTGCCGGCGCCGGTTTCGGTCACGACGCCGTCGGTGACCACCTCGGTCTTCGCATCCGGGCCGAATCCGCTGGAACGCAGGAAGGTACGCGCCGGCAGGCCGATGAAGCTGTAGCGGCCGAACCGTTCGCCCCCGACAACCGACTCCAGCAGGAAGCTGTAGGCACCAGCGCCCTTGGAGAACGCCAGCTTCAGGTAAAGCGACAAAGGGGTTTCGAGATCCGCAAAGGCTTCCGCCATCAACGGTATGCGGTTGTAGCCCTGGGATGCCAGGCTCTTGAATTCGAGTTCGGTGATCACGCGTCAGACCTTTCGATACGGCAGCGGCGCTTCGCGACGGACGGGCGCTCGCATGCAGGTAATGGATGCCCGGTGACGGGGCAGGCTGCGGTACACGATCGGGCCAGCGGCCCTTGCCGGGTGCACCACGGGCCCGCAGCGGGGGCAGGCCCTGAAAAAATCAGTCGGCGCGCCGCAGCAGCAAGCCTGGCAAGGCAGGCGAGTCGCGCCAGGGCCAGGCTCCCCGGTCGCTGCGACCTGTGATGCTGATGCGGTGAATGAACATCGCCGCAGTGTAGCAAAGCCGGCGCCCGGATTGACAGCCCGGATTGACTGGCCGGATTTGCCAATCCGCATTTATCCTGCCGCGGATTCATGCACGGCGCGGCGGTCCCGGACCCACTGTGCCAGCGCCTGGCGTTCGAGCGGCTGGCTGAACAGGTAACCCTGGCCCTTTCCACAACCGATGGCGCGCATCATCTTCGCCTGCTCGACGGTTTCTATGCCTTCGGCCAGCGTGCCCATGCCCAGCGTACGCGCCATCAGCACCGTGGCCTCGATCAGCACCCGGTGGTAGTCGCTGGTCTGGGCCAGGCTGACAAAACTGCGATCGATCTTGACCACGTCGATCGGCAACTCATGCAGGCAGGACAAGGAGGAATAACCGGTGCCGAAGTCGTCCAGCGCCAGGGTCACGCCAAGTGCCCGGATCTCGTGCAGCCGCGCCTGCATCGCCGGGTCCTGCGCCGCCAGGCTTTCGGTGATCTCCAGCTGCAACTGCCCCACGCCCATGTCGTGGGCACGCAAGGCCTGCAACACATCGGCCGCCAACGGAGCCTCGCGCAGCTGGGCCCGCGACAGGTTGACCGACACCGTCTGCGGCGCCATTGCGCCCAGGGTTTCACGCAACCAGGCGAAGTCGCTGCAGGCGGTCTGCAACACGAACGCACCGATCCGGCCGATCAGGCCGACCGCCTCGGCGATCGGGATGAACTCGACCAGCGAGACCAGGCCGCGCTGGGGGTGGTTCCAGCGCACCAGCGCCTCCATGCCGGTCATCTGGTGCGACACCAGGTCGATCAAGGGCTGGTAGACGACAAACATCTCGCCATCGGCCAGGGCCCGGCGCAGATCGCGCTCCAGCGCCGCATCGTCACGCACCCGTTTGTGCATCGCCGGCTCGAACAGGACATAACGCCCGCGCCCGGTCCGTTTGGCTTCGTACATCGCAATGTCGGCATCGCGCAGGATGGACTCCACGTCGGCGGCCGCATGGGATGCGGTGACGATGCCGATGCTGACGCTGGAATTGACGGTGTGTTCGCCGATGCCGTAGGGCATGGCCAGCAGATCGAGCAGGCGACCGGCCACCACCTCGGCGTCGAGGTCGCCCCGGATATCGTCGAGCAACACGACGAATTCGTCGCCACCGATCCGCGCCGCCATCTGGCCGAAGTCGCTGGTCCGCACCACCGCATCACTCTCGCGCAACCCGGTCTGCAGCCGTTCGGCGATCTGGCGCAGCAAGGCGTCGCCGACGCCATGGCCGAGCGTGTCGTTGACCTGCTTGAAGCGGTCGAAGTCCATGAACAAGACCGCGAAGTGGTAACCCGGATGCTGCCGATGGCGCTCCAGCGCAGCCGCGATCTGGTCGGTGACCTCCAGCCGGTTGGGCAAGGAGGTCAGGCTGTCGGTGCGGGCATGGTCGCGCAACTCCTGCTCCAGCCGCTTTTGCGCGGTGACGTCGACCACGCAGACCACCGCCCCCTGAATCTCGCCCTGCTCGTCGAGCAGCGGCTCGGAGTTGACCAGGGTCCAGAAAACATCGCCATCGCCGCGTTCGTAGCCAACCAGTTCACCGCGCACCGATTCGCCGCTGCGCAGGCTGCGATTCGATGGACGCTGGTCCGGGGTCTGCTCGCAAAGGTCTTCCCGCACCGGACGGCCCAGGCGCGAAATCGCCTGCAACATGGAGGCGCTATCGCCGCCCTGTTCCAGGTGATCCGGCGGCAGGCCGATCATCTTCATGAAGTTTGCGTTGGCATCGATCACCGCAAGCTCCCTGGAATACACCAGCACACCGATGGGCAAGGCCTCGAACAAGGCCCGGCGCTGCAAGCGCGAGCGCACCACCTCGTCGATATTCGACGCCACCACCACCCAGGACAGGATCTTGTCGTCGGCATCATGCCGCGGCTGGATGTCGACCAGCACCCAGACCTTGCGCCCGTCGCGGGCAACCGCCTGGACCTCCCCGCTGGCGGCTTTCCCGCTGGCCATGAGGTCCCGATACGACACGCCTGCGTGGGTCTCGCGCTCGCGCAATTGCAGCACCGAACCCAGGAGTTGCCCCTTCACATCCGCCAGGGCGTAACCGCTGAGCGCCACGAAAGCCGGATTGACCCACTCGACGCGGCGCTGCGCGTCCAGCAGGATGACCGCATTGGCAGTGTGTTCAGCCACCAGGGCCAGGCTGCGCATCTGCGCGGCCTGGGCCCGGGCCAGGCTGTGCTGGCGACTGACCATGCGCGCCGTCGGCTCGACCACCGCCAGCGCAAGCAGCAGCATCAGGCCCAGCACCAGCGCCATCGCGACATTCGTCGCGCGCAAGGCCCGCTGGTTGTGGTTGCGCGCCTCCACCTGGGCCTGCTCGGACAAGGCCAGCGCCGCGGCGTAATAGTCCGGCGCATGGGCCTGGATCTCGCGCGCACGCGCCAAAAGCTGCGACGAGTCGACGGTATCGGGTGCGCTGTTCAACAGGTCCACACCGGCGAAGAAGTCCTCGCGGGCTTCACGCCAGGCGCGCGTGACCACCTCGAGCCGGAGCATCTCGTTCGCATCGCGTCCGGGATTCGCCGCCAGCAGGGATTCGAGCCGCTGCGCCTGGCTGCGCGCCTCGGCCAGCACTTGGGCCCGCAGTTCGGCGGCCGCCTCGCTGCCATGCTGCGTGGCCAGCAGGCTCAGGCGCTGGCTGAAGATGCGCTGCGATGCCGCCAGCGCAATGATCTCGTTGTCGGCGCCGCGCAACTGTTCGAATTGCCGCGCCTGCCAGGCCTGCATCACCAGCACCAGCGCAATCAGCAGCAACGCGCCGAGCATCGCCAGGCGTACCCGCATGCCGGCCCGCGCGCCGGCGCGCAAGGCATTGGCGTCGATCTCGACGCCGTGGCCGCCAGGCTTCGGCAATGTGGGCACGCAGCGCGTTCTCAGCGCAAGGCGCCGCGCATCCGATCGATGACCGTCCGATAGTCTGGCTGGCCGAAGATGGCACTGCCGGCGACGAAGGTATCCGCACCGGCGTCAGCGACCTGGCGGATGTTGTCGACCTTGATGCCGCCATCCACCTCGAGCCGGATGTCCTTGCCGCTGGCGTCGATGCGCCGGCGCACGTCGGCAATCTTGCGCAGCGCCGAATCGATGAAGGACTGGCCGCCGAAACCCGGGTTGACGCTCATGATCAGCACCAGGTCGATATCGTCGATCACCCAGTCCAGCACATCGAGTGGCTCGGCCGGGTTGAACACCAGGCCCGCCTTGCAGCCGGCCGATCGGATCGCCTGGATGCTGCGATGCACATGGCCGCTGGCATCCGGGTGAAAACTGATCAGGTCGGCGCCGGCCTGGGCAAAGGCGCCGGCCAGCGCGTCCACCGGCTGAACCATCAGGTGTACATCGATCGGCACCGCCACCCCTTCGGACGTGCGGGCATGGGGCTTGAGCGCGGCGCAGACCATCGGGCCGAAGGTCAGGTTGGGCACGTAATGGTTGTCCATCACGTCGAAATGGATCCAGTCGGCTCCGGCGGCGATGACGTCGGAGACCTCGGCGCCAAGGCGGGCAAAATCGGCGGAAAGGATCGAGGGAGCGATGCGGTAGGTCATGCGAGGGGTCTTGAGCAGAACGATGAGAAGGCGTGGATTTTCGCAGTTAGCATAGCGCCATGGCCAAGTACCAGTTTCAGGTCGACGTACACCCCCAATATCTGCCGCACGAATCGGCGCCGGATCAGGGCCAGTACGTGTTCGCCTACACCATCACCATCACCAATGTCGGCAAAGTCGCCGCGCAGCTGATTTCGCGCAGCTGGAACGTCAACGACGCCGGCGGCCACACCGAGAAGGTGCGCGGCCTGGGCGTGGTCGGTCACCAGCCGCTGCTGCAACCCGGCGAGAAGTTCGAATACACCAGCGGGACCCGGCTGCGCACGCCCACCGGCACCATGCACGGCAGCTTCTTCTGCGTGGCGGAAGATGGCGAGCGCTTCGAGACCGACATCCCGATGTTCGTGCTGGACGCGCTCAGCGCCAGCGGTGAAAGGCCGACGCTGCACTGATGGCGCACGGCCACGATCGCTGGCCCCGCACAATGCCGCCGCACCAGCCGACCATGGGCGAATTCGACCTGATCCGCCAGTATTTCCAACGTCCGGTGCACCGCGCCGTGCTGGGCGTCGGCGACGACTGCGCCTTGCTGCAACCGGCTGCCGGCTGCCAGATCGCGATTTCCAGCGACATGCTGGTACAGGGTCGTCACTTCCTTGCCGACGCCGACCCGGGCCAGCTCGGGCACAAGGCGCTGGCGGTCAACCTCAGTGACCTGGCCGCCTGCGGCGCCCGGCCACTGGCGTTCACGCTGGCGCTGGCGCTGCCCGACGCCGATGCCGCCTGGCTCGCGCCGTTTGCGCAAGGCCTGCTGGCACTGGCCGATGCCCATGACTGTGAACTCGTCGGCGGCGACACCACCCGCGGCCCGCGCAATATCTGCATCACGGTGTTCGGCGAGGTGCCAGCGCCGCGCGGACGCAGCCAGGCGCTGCTACGCTCCGGCGCGCGCGCCGGCGACGACCTGTATGTCAGCGGCACGCTGGGCGACGCGCGCCTGGCGCTGGAGGCCATTCGCGGCGAATGGTCGCTGCCGCCGGCGCTGTGGCAGCAGGCAGCCGCCCGGCTGCATCGACCGGATCCACGCGTGGCACTGGGCCAGGCCTTGCGCGGCCTGGCCAGTGCCGCAATCGACATCAGCGACGGCCTGCTCGGCGACCTGGGCCATGTGCTGGCGGCGTCCGGCGTCGGCGCCCGGATCGACGCCACGACCCTGGCCGACCTGATGGCTTGCCACTGCGCCGCGCTCGATGCCGTGGTGCCGCCGGCGCACCAGCTCGCGTGCGTGCTGGCCGGTGGCGACGACTACGAACTGGCGTTCACCGCCCCGGCCAGTGCACGCGATGCGATCGCTGCAGCCGCGCGCGACAGCGCAACCGCGGTGCGCCGCATCGGCCGGATCACCGCCGAAACCGGCGCACAGGTGGTCGATGCCAACGGCCAGAAGCTCAGCGGCGCCTGGCCATCGTTCGACCATTTCGGCTGAAGACAGCCAATTCTGCAGGAATCCGGATGACACCCGACACCATGTTCGACGCCGCCATCGTCGCGGCCCGCAACAGCCCGAACCGGGTGCGCAAGGTGGGCGCGGTACTGCAGCCGTCCGATGGCGGACCGGTGATTGCGCAGTGCAACACCTATCCCGATGGCGTGGCCGATACCGAGGAACGCCAGTGGGGCGACGGCCGGCTGATCTGGATGGAACACGCCGAACGCAACGCGATCTTCGCCGCGGCGCGCGCCGGCCGCACGACCGACGGCGCCACACTGGCCAGCAGCTACTTCCCGTGTACCGACTGCGCCCGCGCCATCATCCAGGCCGGCATCCGGCGGCTGGTCACGCTCGCACCCGATCCGGGCGACCCGGTCTGGGGCGCGTCGTTCGGACCGTCACAGACGATGCTGCGCGAGGCCGGCGTAGCGATCACGCTGCTGGCGCGCGACGCCGCGGCGGTTCATGCCGAGACCATGCGCGCCGGCTGAACCGGCGCCGCTCAGGGCGGTATCGTCACCGTCTTGACCCGCTCCTTGCGCAGCAGATACAAGCCGCTGGTGATGATGATCGCGCCACCCAGCAGCGTGTAGCGATCCGGCACGATGCGCCAGAGCGACCAGTCCAGCGCGATGCCCCAGGCCAGCGCGGTGTATTCGAATGGCGCCACCGCCGACGCCTGCCCATGGCGAAACGCCTCGGTGATCGCCAGCTGGCCGATGAAGCCGGTGACTGCCAGCCCGAGCAACACCGGCCAGTGGACGGATGCGATGTCCACCCAGCCCGGCAGCGCCAGCACCCCGGCGCCAAACGACAAGGACATGGTGGACCAGAACACCAGCGTGACGCTGGCATCGGTGCGGCTGAGCACCCGCCCGACGATGGCCGAGACCGCATAACAGGTTGCTGCCCCGAGCACCGCCAGCGCGCCGAGCGAGAAAAACGCCTGCCCATCCGGCCGCAACGCAATCCAGACCCCGGCCAGGCCGACCGCAATCGCCACCCAGTGCATGGGTGCAACCCGCTCGCCCAGCACCGGGATCGACAACATCGTGATGATCAGCGGCGCAATGAAGAAGATGGTGTAGGCCTCGGCCAGGCCCAGCGCGCGCAGCGAATAGCTGAACAAGGACAACATCAGGATGCCGATCACGCCGCGCAGCAGGTGCAGCCGCCAGCGCACACGCAGCAACTGCCCGGCCTCGCGCCGCCACACGACATACACGAAGACCAGCGGCAAGGCCGCCAGGCCACGCATCGCCGCCACCTGCACCGCCGGATAACTTCCGATCAGCAGCTTGAGCGCCGCATCCATCAGCGAGAACGCGCCGACCGCGATCAACATCGCCACGATGCTGCGGCTGTTGTTGTTGTCCGCCACCGGTCAACCTCTGCCCAGCGCCAGGGCCAGCCGGCGCATCGGCTTGCCTGGTACCCGGCTCAAGGTTTGCGCTGCTCGAGCGTCAACCCGGCCGCGGTCCGCGCCGCAAAACCTTTCCAGTAGCTGTGGTCGGCCTTGAACGTACCGTTTTCCTCGGCCGACCACTTGCCGTCGCGCGACTTCTCGACCAGGTTCAGGTAGGCATCCATGGCGGCGTCGTTCTTCAGGTACTTGCCCAGGAACGCGGTGCTGAAATGCTGCGCAATATTGTTCATGCGCACGTTGTCCCAGACCGGGTCGATATAGTGCTCGGCCGGAATGAACTTGAGATGGGCCGCCGGCTTGTAGGCCTCGGCCGGTGCCGGCATCGGCGCGCCGGCATTGTGGTTGGCGTTTTCGTAGGTGAGAAGGTAACGCGGCGCGTTGACGCTGGCCTCGAACAGGTTGCGCACGCCGGGCGCGTAGCCCGACACGTCGTCCACGCTGCCGGCGACGAACAACACCGGCGTGCGGATGCCAGCCAGTCCGGCCGCATCCCAGAAACCGCGGTTCCAGCCCCAGGGGGCGAATGCGATCGCCGCCTTGATGCGTTTGTCCATCGATGCCAGGTATTGCGCATTGCCGGCCTGGCGCACTGCCAGTGCGCCGCCGGGCACACCCCAGGTGAACCCGACGCTGGCGGCTGTGAAGCCGCCACCGATGGTGTTGAGCACGCCGTAGCCGCCCATCGAATAACCGATCAGTCCGGTGTTGTCGGCATTGACCATGCCCTTGAGCGTGGCATCGACGCTGCCCAGCCGGGCCATCTCGTTGAGCACGAACAACTGGTCCAGCGGACGGTTCAACAAGGTGCTGCCAAAAGCGGCCTGGTCGCTGTAGGTGCTGTCGGTATGGTCGATCGATGCGACGACATAACCCTTGCTCGCCAGGTTTTCCGCCAGGTGGCTGAGCAGGAAACGGTTGCCCGGGTACCCATGCGAGATGATCAGGAGCGGATACGGGCCGCTGCCGGCGTCGGGCGGGGCATCACGCAGCGCCTTGCCACGAATCGTCGCCTCGGTCTTGCCGTCGCGTATGAAGACCCGGTATTCGCCGTCGCCCGGCTTGGCCGGCGCCGGCTTGGCCGGATACCAGACCTCGACCGCCAGCGGCCGGTCGTAGCGCGCGATCGGTTCGCCGGCCTTCGCCTTGACGATGTCGAGCTGGCCGGGATTGAGCAGGCGCAGCGCCTTGACGCCGACCGCGAAGTTGCCGTATTTCGCCAGTTCGGGCGCGTCCGGTCGGATGGTGTCGATGCGGTTGTCCTGTGCCATGGCGGTCGGGCCGACGCCCAGCAATGCGCCGCACAATGTGGTCGCGATGACAGCTTGTCGATACATGTGGTTGATCTCCCCTGGATGACGGAGGGCCCGTCGATTGGTGTGCTTGCGCCATGCCAGGTCCCCGCCCGGTTGGCGCAAGTGGCCCGAGCATACCCGGCGAGGGCCGGCCACGCTGGCGCCTCGCCCACAGACCCATAATCGGCCCATGGATGAACAACAACCCCTGACCCGCCCGCTCGACGCGCCGATCGCCCGGGTGGACGTGTCGTTCCTGTTGGCACATCCGGCCCACTTCATTGCGCTGGGCCTGGGTTCCGGACTCAGCCGCTGGGCACCGGGCACGGCCGGCACCTTGTGGGCCTGGTTCGCATTCCTGGCGATGCAGGCCTGGTTGACGCCAACGCAGATCGGCTGGATCGTGGTCTTGTCGTTCCCGCTCGGCTGGTGGGCCTGCAGCGTCTGCGCACGCCATATGCGGGTGGCCGACCCCGGCAACATCGTCTGGGACGAGGTGGCCGCATTCTGGCTGGTGTTGTGGCTGGTCATGCCGGCCGGCCTGCTGGCGCAACTGGCCGCCTTCGGCCTGTTCCGATTCTTCGACGCGGTCAAGCCCGGGCCGGTTGCCTGGGCCGACCAGTTGTTCCACGGCGTGGACACGGTGCGCGATCCGCAGGCCTGGAACAAGGCCGGGCTGGGCATCATGCTCGACGACCTGGTCGCCGCTTTCTGCACCTTGCTGGTGATCGCCTTGTGGACCTTGTGGTGGCCGGCATGAACACCGACGACACGCGCAGCGTGCCGGACTTGTGCCAGGCACTGGCCGCCAGGCTGCAGCACAAGGGATGGATGATGGCCACGGCGGAGAGCTGCACCGGCGGCCTGATTGCCGCCGCCTGCACCGACCTGAGCGGCTCGAGCAACTGGTTCGAGCGGGGCTTCGTGACGTATTCGAACCAGGCCAAGATGGACTTGCTCGGCGTCGACGCCGACCTGCTGCAGCAGCATGGCGCAGTCAGCGAGGCCGTTGCGCTGGCGATGGTCCAGGGCGCACTGCTGCGCGCGCCGGTGCAGGTGGCCGTGGCCGTCACCGGTGTGGCCGGTCCGACCGGCGGCAGCCCGGCCAAGCCGGTCGGCACGGTCTGGTTCGGCTGGAATATCGACGGCCAGGTGTCCAGTGCGCTGCGCCGCTTCGATGGCGACCGCGCCGCCGTGCGCCAGGCGACCGTGCAGCATGCGCTGGCGCAGCTGCTCGCACTGCTGGGTGACATTGCCGACACGCCCGGCAATGGCGACTGAAGCGCCACCTTCGCCGCGAAAACCCGCGCGCAAACGCGCGCGCGCAGCTGGCAGGACCGCCGCGGCGGGCGCTGCGCCTGCCACGACACGACAGGACCGGGCACCGCCACGCCCGCCCCGGCGCCAGCACTACCATGTCTATGTGATCGAGTTGTCCGACCAGGTCTGGAACATCGCGCGTTTTCGCAAGGCCAATCCGGACTACCAGCTCGGCAAGCCCTTCGTCTACGTTGGCATGACCGGGCTGGATCCGGACCTGCGCTTCGACAAACACAAGGCCGGCATACAGTCCAACAGCTATGTGCGCCGCTTCGGCCTGCGCCTGCTGCCGGGTCTGTACCGCATCTACAACCCGATGCCGTATGAGGGCGCGCGCGACATGGAGGTGGAGCTCGGCATCGCCTTGCGCGAGGCCGGTTACGGCGTCTGGCAGGCCTGAGGCGCGTCGGCGTGATCCATCGGCTGATCAGACGACATTGATCTCGCGCATCGGCCGCTGCTCGAGCACCCGGCGCCAGCCGAAATCGGACAGGTCCAGGGTTTCGAAGCCGCCACTGACGACCAGTTCCGCCAAGGCCCGGCCGACCGCCGGCGACTGCTGCAGGCCGTGGCCGCTGAACCCGTTGGCGAACAACAGATTCTCCAGTTCCGGGTGCGGGCCCAGGATCAGGTTGTGATCGAGCGTGTTCACGTCGTAATGCCCGGCCCAGGAATGGGCGACACGCAAGGCCTCGAAACCCGGCACCCGGTGCGCCAGCGCCGGCCAGATGGTGTCGTCGAACAATTCATGTTGCACGTCGAAATCGAAACACTCCGGGTCCTGCTCCTGCGGCAAGGCCACGCCACACAGGAAGCCGTCGCCTTCGGGCCGGAAATACACCCCGCCGGGATCGATCACCAGCGGACAGCCCGTCAGCCGGGCCGGCGAACGAAAGAAGAACACGCAGCGCTTGCGTGACTGCACCGGCAAGTCGATGCCGGCACTGGCAGCCAGGGCCGCGGCGCCGGTGCCGGCGGCGTTGATCACCACGGCGCACCGCACATCGGACCCATCCTGCAGGCGCACTGCCGTGATCCGCCCGCCCTGGCGGCGCAAACCGGTCACCCGTGCGGCGCGGTAGGCCACACCTTGTGCCATCGCCTTGCGCCGCAAGGCCGACATCAGGCTGTGCGCATCCAGCCAGCCTTCGCCGGTGAGGCCGAGCGACCCGGCGGCCAGGTCCTGCACCTGCAACCACGGGAAACGCCGGGCCAGCGCCGCCGGTTCGAGCAAGGCCACATCGACACCCCCATCGCGCTGTACCGCGTGGTTGGCCTGCAGGACAGCCTGCCCGCCAGCGCTGGCCAGGAACAGGTAGCCGGCCTCGCGAAAACCGACATCCGGCGCCACGCCGTCGACCGCCAGGCGCTCGCCGACTTGCCGGATGAACGCGGTGCCGAACTGCGACATGCGGATATTGCCCGGCGTGGAGAACTGGTGCCGGATCGATGCCAGCGAGCGGGTGGTGGCGCAGGAGCGATAACTCGGATCGGCCTCGAGCACCAGCACCGATCCGGTGAAGCCGGGATGTGCCGACAGGAAATACGCGGCGGCGCTGCCCACCACTGCGCCACCGACGATCACGACATCGACACTTTCCATGCGGGGCCCGGGGTGCGCGATCGCTTCTTGTCAGGCCATCATTCGAAGCGCACCTGCAGGCGCGACAAGGGCGCGCTGAAGTCGGCGGTCCAGATCTGGCCGGCTTCGACCGGCCAGGCGTCGGTCCAGGTGCCGGTGGTGACGACGTCGCCCGGCAGCACGTCCGGCGCACCCGGACACTGGTGCAGTTCGCGCAGGAAATGCTGCAAGGCCAGCAAGGGGCCATCGAGCACATTCGCGCCGACACCACGGTCGACCGCCTTCTTGTCCTGGCGCAGCACCACCCGCGCACCGGCCAGCGCCGCCTGCAGTTCGGCCGCATTTGCGCCGATGGCATTGCGCGCGATCCGGGGTCCGACCAGCAACCGGGCGTGCAGGCTGCCGTCGGCCACCGCATCGGCCGGCCTGAACTTCCAGTCCGGCAGGTGCGATTGCACGATTTCGAAACCCGGCGCAATCCAGTCGATCGCATCGAACAACTCATCGAGTGAAGCGCCGGGCATGGGCGTGGCGCGCATGCCGAAAACCGTTTCCGGCTCGATCCGCGGCTGGCAGATGTTGCGCAGGGACACCAGGCCCTTGCCTTCGCAAAAGACCAGGCTGGTGTTCCAGACCGTGCCCCAGATCGGCCCGGACACGTTGTAGCGTGGCCAGATACCCCGGTTGGTGAAGCCGATCTTGAAGCCGCGCGGCAACTCGCCACGGTCGATCCGCAACTGGCGCAGCGCCAGTTGCCGCTGGTAGGCCTGTGCGATGTCGCCGGCGTCGGCTCCGTCCGGTGGCGCGGGCCAGGGCTGGCCATTGTCGAAGTATTCCAGCATCTGCTGCGGTGTCATCGCGGGTTCTCCTGCATCAGGTTGTGGCTGCGGCGGTTTCGCAACGGCGCCAGCA
>JBFJZP010000013.1:0-15417 GCA_041622095.1 Burkholderiaceae bacterium
CCTACACCCTGTACCACCGGCCGGCGACACGTTTCGTCGCCGACTTTATCGGCCACGGCGTGTTCACCCCGGCGACGATTCGCGAGGTGGGTGGCGAGATGGTGGTGAATACCGCGCTGGGCGACCTGACCGACATCGCCGAATGCCCGTTACCCGGTGCATTCGCGCAAGGCCAGTGCGATGTGCTGCTGCGCGCCGACGACATCGTGCATGATGACAACGCGCCGGTGAAGGCGCAGATCGTGCGCAAGGCGTTCCGCGGCTCCGAATTCCTGTACACCTTGCGCCTGCGCAGCGGCGAGATGGTGCTGGCCCATGTGCCAAGCCACCACAACCACCGCCTCGGCGAATGGATCGGCATCCGCGCCGAGGTCGACCATGTCGTCACCTTCGATCGGATCTGCCCGGCCGGCCAGGGCGCGATGTGCCATCTGCCCTGTGCAAGCGCCGCCGGCGCATGCCACCAGAAGATCGACTCGCCCGACGCTGCGGCCAGGCCGGTGGCCGTGCTGGCGCAAGGCAACCCGGCGCGGCCCTGAACCGGCCGGCAGGCCTGTAGCGGCCTGCGTCGGCCGGCCCGGCTCCGCCGCCGCCCTATCATGGCGCCAGCTCGCCCGCCCGGGCAGACCGATCGATCACCCATGAACCCCGCCACCGATACCCCGGCCCAGACGGTCAGCCATCGCACGATCCTGGCGATCGCCATGCCGATCATGTTGTCGAACGTGTCGACGCCGCTGCTCGGCGCGGTCGATACCGCGGTGGTCGGGCAGATTCCCGACCCGGCCTACATCGGCGCGGTGGCGGTCGGCGCGCTGGTGTTCACCTTCCTGTTCTGGGCCTTCGGCTTCCTGCGCATGGGCACCACCGGGCTGACGGCCCAGGCGCTGGGCGCGGACAACCGCGACGAGATGGTGGCCAGCCTGGGCCGCTCACTGCTGATCGCGCTGGTGGCCGGCTGCGCCCTGGTACTGCTGCAATGGCCGCTTCGCGAGGCCGCGTTCACCTTGCTCGGCGCCAGCGATGCGGTCGAGCAACTCGGCCGGGCCTATTTCGACATCCGCATCTGGGCCGCGCCGGCCACGCTGGCCAACTACGCGCTGCTGGGCTGGTTCATCGGCCTGGGCCGTACCGACATCGCGCTGGTGCTGCAGTTGCTGCTCAACCTGGCCAACATCGTGCTCGACCTGTGGTTCGTGCTGGGCCTGGGCTGGGACGTGCGCGGCGTCGCCGCCGGCACGGTGCTGGCGGAGATGCTGGCCGCCGCGGTGGGCCTGCTGCTGGCGGCACGCCATGTCCATCGCATCGGCGGACACTGGTCGCTCGCGCGCATGCTGATCCCGGCGCAGTTGCGCCGCACCATCGCGGTCAACCGCGACATCATGGTGCGCTCGCTGGCGCTGATCTTCGTCATGGTCTGGTTCACCGCGCAGGGCGCGGCCCAGGGTGACGTGCGGCTGGCGGCCAATGCGGTGCTGCTGCAATTCATCTCGATCAGCGCCTATTTCCTCGACGGCCTGGCGTTTGCCGCCGAAGCCCTGGTCGGGCGCGCCATCGGCGCCGGGCGGCGCCTGCTGCTGGCGGATGCGGCGCGCAAGACCAGTCTGTGGGCCGGTGGCGTGGCCGCGGTGTTGTCGGTGTTGTTGCTGCTGTTCGGCGAAACACTGATCGACCTGCTCAGCGTCGACACCGCCGTCCGCGCCGCTGCCCGCACCTACCTGCCCTGGGCGATTGGCGCGCCGTTGCTCGGGGTCTGGGCGTTCCAGCTCGACGGCATCTTCATCGGCGCCACCCGCACCGCCGACATGCGCAACGCGATGCTGACGTCGACCGCGATCTTCCTGCTGGCCTGGTGGTTGCTGCAAGCCTGGGGCAACCACGGCTTGTGGGCGGCGCTGTACGTGAACTACCTGGCGCGTACCGTGACGCTGGCGCGTCATTACCCGGCGCTGCTGCGTTCGGTTCCGAGCTGACGCCACGAACCTCGCGACTGCCCACGCGCCGGCTGCGTCATCGACGCGACAGCATGATCGCCAATTGGCGCAACAGCCGTAGCCAGGCACCGGATACGGAATCGCTCCGGGCACGCTGGACCGGCATCGAGGCTGACCCTGCAGCGCTTCCTACAATAGTCCGACACCGCACGAAGCGCACGCAAGGAGCAAGCAATGATCGTCGAACGCATCTGGACCGGCAACGCCTACCGCAACTACAACTACCTGATCGCCTGCCCGGAGACCGGCGAAGCGCTGGCGATCGATCCGCTGGACCATGAAAAGTGCCTGAACGCCGCCAAGGTGCGCGGCTGGCAGATCACGCAACTGCTCAACACCCATGAACACCATGACCACACCGGCGGCAACGACGCGATCGTCGCGGCCACCGGCGCCAAGGTGATCGCGCACCACAAGGCCGGCGGCAAGATCGCCGGCATGGATCGCGGCGTCAAGGCCGGCGATGTGATCAAGGTCGGCAAGACGGTCGAACTCGAATGCCTGGACACCCCCGGCCACACCATGTGCCATATCTGCCTGCGTTCGCACACCGAGCAGCCGGCGCTGTTCTCCGGCGACACCTTGTTCAATGCCGGCGCCGGCAACTGCCACAACGGCGGCGACCCGCTGCTGATGTATGCCAGTTTCGCCGACCAGCTGGCCAAGCTGCCGGACAACACACAGGTGTATCCGGGCCACGACTACATCGAGAACAACCTGAAGTTCACGCTCGACCGCGAACCGGACAATGCCGCAGCCCGTGTGCTGCTGCCTGCCGTCGCAGACCACGACCCGGCCATCTCGATGGTCACCACGCTGGCGGACGAAAAGCAGTTCAACACCTTCTTCCGGCTCGCCAGCGCATCGGTGATCGCGCACCTGCGCGAACGTTTCCCGGACCTGCCGGCCAATCCGGACGAGCGCACCGTATTCGTCAAGCTGCGCGAGTTGCGCAACAGCTGGTAGGCCAGGGCACGGCGCCCGGCGGCACCGCCATGCAACACGACGACGCACTGCGGTCATCGATCCGTGCGTCGCTGCAGGATTTCGATGTGCAGGCACTGCCGCTCACCGATGGCATGCGCGGCCGTGCCGCCGTGGCGCTGGTGATCAGCCAGGAAGGGCCGGGCGGCCAGGTCGCCGGCATGCCGGCGCACGCGCAATGGAGTCGCCAGGCCGCCACCGTGCTGACGCGCCGGGCCGGGCACCTGCGCCACCATGCCGGCCAGTGGGCGCTGCCCGGTGGCCGTATCGAGGCCGACGAAACCGCCGAGCAGGCGGCGCTGCGCGAGTTGCAGGAAGAAGTGCGACTGCAGTTGGCGCCGGATGCGATTCTCGGCCGGCTCGACGACTACGCCACCCGGTCGGGTTTCGTCATCACACCGGTGGTGTTGTGGGCCGACGCAGCGCGCACGATGGTGCCCAATCCGGACGAGGTCGCGTCGATCCACCGCATTGCGCTGCACGAGTGGTTGCGGCCGGACGCGCCGATGCTCGAACACCTGCCCGCCAGCACCCATCCGGTGCTGCGCATGCCGGTCGGCACGCACTGGATTGCCGCGCCCACGGCGGCGGTGCTGTACCAGTTCCGCGAGGTCTGCCTGTTGCACCGCGCGACCCGGGTCGCGCACATCGATCCGCCGGAATTCGCCTGGCGCTGACGCGCTGACACCGCGCGTCAGATCCGCCGCAGCCGATCGACCTCGGTCCACAGGTCGAGCGCCCAGCCGCGCCGGTCACGGCCCTGGGGCAGTTGGGCCGTGCCAAATCGAATGTGGGCCACCACCCCCGGCGTACGCAAGGTGCGCCACAGGGAACTGAGCAGCGACTCGTCGCCGATATAGCTGGCGGCCTGGCTGATCTGCCCTTGTGCATCGGTGAAGCGCAGCGCCACCGGCTGTATCGGCACATTGGTGGAAATCGCGGCCTGCAGCAAATTGGCATGAAACGGCAGCAATTCGGTGCCGTCACCGGTCGTGCCTTCCGGGAAGATCGCCAGGATCTCGCCGTCGCGCAAGGCCTGCGCCATCACATGCACCACCCGCATCGCATCGCGGCGCGAACGGCGTTCCACATACAGGGTACCGGCCCCGGTGGCGAGCCGCCCGACCAGCGGCCAATGCTGGACGTCGGACTTGGACACGAAACGGCAATGTTGCGCCGCGTGCAGAACCAGGATGTCGAGCCAGGAGATATGGTTGGACACCAGCAGCACCGGGCCGATACGGGGCGGTGTGCCGTGCACCTGCAGCTTCACGCCAAGCCGTGCCAGCATCTCCGAGGCCCAGGCCTGCACATGCAGGTGGCGCTGCTCCTGCGCAATGCGCGGAAAGCGCCACACGATGGTGGCCAGGCCGGCCAGCATATGGACCATCACCCGTGCGGCACGCCGCAGGGCCCGCAGTGCGTTCACGCTTCGAATGCGATATGGCCGCCGACCAGCGTGGCGCGCACCCGGGCCTGCAACGCGTAACCGGAGAACGGCGTGTGTTTGCCCTGGCTGCGCAGGCTTTGCGCGTCGATCGTCCACTCCTGCTGCGGGTTGAACACGCACAGGTCGGCAATGCCACCGACCGCCAGCCGGCCGGCGCCCGAATTCAATGCTCCGGCCGATGCCGCCAGGATACGTGCCGGCTCGCTGGTCACCGCGGCCAGCGCGCGTTGCAGTGGCACGCCGGACTCGTCGGCCCATTTGAGCGCCAGGCCGAGCAGCAGTTCGACGCCACTGGCGCCGGCTTCGCTTTCGGCGAACGGCAAGGTCTTGTCGTCGTCATCGACCGGGCTGTGATCGGACACCAGCGCGTCGATCGTGCCGTCGGCCAGCGCCAGGCGCAAGGCGTCGCGGTCGCGCTGCTGGCGCAGCGGCGGGATCAGGTGCGAACGGCTGTCGAAATATCCGATGTCGGTATCCACCAGGTGCAGCGAGTTGATGCTGACGTCACAGGTCAGCGGCAGGCCTTCGCGTTTGGCCTGGCGCACCAGTTCCAGCCCGGCGGCGCTGCTGATGCGGCACAGGTGGACGCGTGCGCCGCTCGAGCGCATCAGCTCGATGATGGTGAAAAGTGCAATCGTCTCTGCCGCCACCGGAATACCCGACAGCCCCATGCGCGTGGCCAGCGGTCCGCTGGCGACGACGCCGGTGCCCAGGTCGCGGTCCTGCGGGCGCAACCAGACGCAGTAACCGAAGGTGCTGGCATATTGCAGGGCGCGCAGCAAGATCTGGATGTTCGGCAGCGGTACATCGGCCTGGCCGAATCCGACACAGCCGGCCTGGGTCAGTTCGACCATCTCGGTCAGCACCTCGCCGCGCAGGCCCCGGGTCAATGCGCCCAGCGGATATACCCGCGACTGGTGCAGCCGCTCGGAGCGGAACTTCAGCATCTCGACCAGCCCGGGCTCGTCGAGCACCGGATCGGTGTCGGGCGGGCAGACCAGGCTGGTGACACCACCGGCCACCGCCGCGGCCATCTCCGACATCAGACTGTTGGCATGTTCATGGCCGGGTTCACGCAGCCGCACCGCCAGGTCGACCAGGCCCGGCATCACGACGCAGTCACTCGCGTCGATGGTGCGCCCGGGCGAGAAATCCGCCGGCAACCGGCCGATCGCCAGCACATGCCCAGCCGCCACCGCCACATCGGCCAGTTGGTCGGTTCCGCTGGCCGGGTCCACCACCCGGCCACCCTTGATCAATATCTTCATGCCGTGTCGTCCTGCTTGTGTGCGCCTCAGGGTGTCGCCTCGTTGCCGGCGACCAGGCTCATCACCGCCATGCGCACCGCGATGCCGAAGGTCACCTGCGGCAGGATCACGCTGTGCGCGCCGTCCACCACCGCCGATTCGATCTCCACGCCGCGGTTGATCGGGCCCGGATGCATGACGATGGCGTCCGGCTTGGCCAGTTGCAGCTTCTCGCGCGTCAGGCCGAAACTCATGAAGAACTCCTGCGCCGACGGAAGCAGGGCGCCGCTCATGCGTTCGTTCTGCAGCCGCAACATGATCACGACGTCGCAGTCGCGGATGCCTTCGGCCAGTGTGTGGCAGACCCGAACACCCATGTGCGACAGATCGGACGGCACCAGCGTCTTGGGGCCGACCACCCGGACCTCGGCACAACCGAGGGTGGTCAGGGCATGGATGTCGGAGCGCGCCACCCGCGAGTGCAGCACGTCGCCGACGATGGCTACCGTGAGATTGGAGAAGTCCTTCTTGTAGTGCCGGATCGTGAACATGTCCAGCAAGCCCTGCGTCGGATGCGAGTGGCGGCCGTCGCCGGCGTTGATCACATGCACATGGGGCGCCACGTGTTTGGCGATCAGGTAGGGCGCGCCGGACTCGCTGTGGCGCACGACGAAGATGTCGGCCGCCATCGCGCTGAGGTTGGCAATCGTGTCGAGCAGCGACTCGCCCTTGGAGGCCGACGAGCGCGCGATATCCAGGTTGATGACGTCCGCACTCAGGCGCTTGGCCGCGATCTCGAAGGTGGTGCGGGTGCGCGTCGAGTTTTCGAAGAACAGGTTGAACACGCTGCGCCCGCGCAGCAGCGGCACCTTCTTGACCTCGCGGTCGCTGACGCTGACAAAACTCTCGGCTGTGTCCAGCACCTGGCGCAGGATCTCGGCGGGCAAGCCCTCGATCGACAGCAGGTGGACCAGTTCGCCGTTCTTGTTGAGCTGGGGATTTCGTCGGTACAACACGTCGCGGGCTTTCAGGTCAGGGGTTTACTTGTCGTCGGGTGTGCGCCGGTATCAGGCACGCGGCTGGATCACGACCGACAACCGGCCGGCATCGTCGCGGCGCAAGGCCACCGACTGGTTGTCCGGCAGCTCGACCCGGGTTGCCGCGAAGTCGGCCTGAATCGGCAATTGCCGGCCATTGCGGTCGATCAGTACCGCCAGCTTGACATCGGCCGGCCGGCCGAAATCGAACAATTCGTTGACCACAGCGCGGATCGTGCGCCCGGTGTAGAGCACATCGTCGATGACGATGATGTGCGCGCCGTTGACGTCGAAATCGAGCCGGGTCGGCACCCGGGCCGACAAGCCGCGCTCGGCAAAATCATCGCGGTGCAAGGCCGACGACAACACGCCGGCCTGGCCCGGCATCTTGAGATCGGCCTGCAGCCGCTCGGCCAGCCAGGCACCGCCGGTGGTGATGCCGACCAGCCGGGTCTGCGGCTGGCACAAGGCCGATACGCCCTGCAAGAGCGCCTGGTACAGCGCCTCCGCATCGCGCACGGCTTCGCTGGCCTTGGCAATGGCCGCGGCTTCGTTGTCGGTTGGGGCCTGGCTCACGCAATACTCCTGAGGAACTGATCCAGAATGATGCAGGCGGCGCCGGCATCGGCATCGCCGGCACCATCCGACAAGGCCGCGGTGGTGCTGTAACGTTCGTCGACCTCGAACACCGGCAAGCCGAACCGGCTGCGCAGGCTGCGCGCGAACTTGCGCGCCAGCAAGGTGTTCTCGTGTTCTGCGCCATCCGGATGAAAGGGCACGCCGACCACCAGGGCCCGCGGTTGCCACTCCTTGATGCGGGCTTGCACCTGCGTCAGCCGGTCCTCGTTGCCGTGCGCACGGATGGTGGCCAGTGGCCGGGCCTGGCCCAGCATGCGCGCGGCATACGCCACACCGGTGCGCCGGGTGCCGAAATCGAGCGCCAGGAAACTGTCCAGGTCGGCAACGACGACCGGCGCCGGGAAGGCTCCGGCCTCAGGCACGACCGGCCTGCGGCGACAACATCCATACCTCCAGGCCGAGCAGGCCCAGCGCCTTGTCGTAACGCTGGTCCACCGGCGTGTCGAAGATCACGCCCAGATCCGCATCCACCGTCAACCAGCTGTTGTCGCCCAGCTCGGACTCGAGCTGGCCTTCGCCCCAGGCGGAATAACCGAGTGACACCAGCACCCGGCGCGGACCGTTGCCGCTGGACAAGGCCTCGAGCACGTCCTTGGAGGTGGTCATCTCCAGGCCGCCGGGAATCGACATCGTCGACGCATAAACCGGCTCCTCCGGCTTGTCTTCGGCGCTGAAGAAGGCCTCGTGCAGCACGAAGCCGCGGTCGGTCTGGACCGGGCCACCCTGGAACACCGGCAGCTGCTGCAGGTCGTCCCGTCCCAGTGGCAACTGCACCTTGTCGAACAGGCCCTTGAGGTTGATGTCGCTGGGTTTGTTGATCACCAGTCCGAGCGCACCGCGCTCGCTGTGTTCGCAGACATAGACCACGCTGCGCGAGAATGACGCATCATCGAGGCCGGGCATGGCGATCAGAAAATGATTCGTCAGGTTGATCGGCGCAGAATCGTCGGACATGCATCAATTTTAGCGGGCTCCATGGACAAGCAATTCGATAGCGGGCTGGTGTGGCTGCGGCGCGACCTGCGGCTCGACGACAACGCGGCGTTGCAGCTGGCGCTGCGCAGTTGCCGCAAGGTGTACTGCGCCTTCGTGTTCGATCGCGCCATCCTCGATCCGCTGCCCCGCGCCGACCGGCGGGTGGAGTTCATCCGGGACTGCCTGGTCGAACTGGACCAGGTACTGCGCGATGCCAGCGGCAATCCACACGCCGGCCTGATCGTGCGCCATGGGCAGGCGGTCGACGAGATCACCGCGCTGGCGCTGCAGCTGCAGGTGCAGTCGGTGTTCGCCGCACACGACTACGAGCCGGCGGCGATCGAACGCGACCGCATGGCCCTGGGCGCGCTGGCGCATGCCGGCATCGCGCTGCACACCATCAAGGACCATGTGGTGTTCGAGCGGCGCGAGCTGCTGACCCGCACCAACACGCCCTACACCGTGTTCACGCCCTACAAGAAAGCCTGGCTGGCGCGGGTCGACGAACACCAGCTGCGCAGCCATGAGGTGCTGGCGCTGGGCGCGGCGCTCGCGCCGCGACCCGAAGGCCTGCGCCAGGGGGTACCCAGCCTGCAGGCGATCGGCTTCGAGACGACGAATCTGCACCAGCTGCGCATTCCGCCGGGCGCCAGTGGCGGCCAGGCACTGTTTGCCGAGTTCTTCGAGCGCATGGACCAGTACCATGCGACCCGCGACTTCCCGGCGGTCAAGGGACCGAGCTACCTGGGCGTGCATCTGCGTTTCGGCACGGTGTCGATCCGGCGCCTGGCCGCTGCAGCGCTGCAGGTGACAATCACCGGCAGCGCCGGCGCGGCAGTCTGGCTCGGCGAGCTGATCTGGCGCGAGTTCTATTTCCAGATCCTGGCGAACTTCCCGCATGTGGCGACATCGAGCTTCAAACCGGAGTTCGACGCGATCCGCTGGCGCCACGGCGCCAGCGCCGACAAGCTGTTCCAGGCCTGGTGTGATGGCCGTACCGGTTATCCGCTGGTCGACGCCGCGATGGCGCAGATCAACCAGACCGGCTACATGCACAACCGCCTGCGCATGGTCGCCGGCAGTTTCCTGGTCAAGGACCTTGGCATCGACTGGCGCCGCGGCGAGGCCTACTTCGCCGAGAAACTCAACGACTTCGACCTGGCAGCCAATAACGGCGGCTGGCAATGGGTGGCATCCAGCGGTTGCGATGCACAACCCTGGTTCCGCATCTTCAACCCGGTGCGCCAGAGCGAGAAGTTCGACCCGCAGGCCCGCTTCATCCATCGCTACCTGCCGCAACTCGCCAAGCTGGGGGACAAGGCGGTCCATGCGCCCTGGGCCAGCGGCGCGCTCGAACTGGCGTCGGCCGATGTGCGGCTCGGCGACAACTACCCGCAACCGGTGGTCGACCACGACACCGCGCGGGCGCAGACGCTGGAACGTTACGCGGTGGTGCGCAAACCCAAGCTCGACACCGGCAAGGCCGGTCCGGCCAGGCGGCGTTGAGGCCGCGCTGAACCCACCCCGGCCCTGGCCCGGCCGGGTCGGGTCGTCAGCCCAGCGCGTCGGCGTCGACCGTGCGGGCGCAGTAGTGGCCGACCAGGCCCAACAGTTCTTCTTCGGAGTAAGGCTTGCCCAGGTAGTGGTCGACCCCGAGTTCGGCCGCATGCTCGCGGTGTTTCTCGGCAATGCGCGAGGTGATCATGATGATCGGCAGTTGGCGCATGCGTTCATCGCCGCGGATGTTGCGGGCCAGATCGAAACCATCCATGCGTGGCATCTCGATGTCCGACAACACCACGGCCGGCAACTCGTCCTGCAGGCGTTCGAGCGCCTGCAGTCCGTCATTGGCCAGCACCACCCGATACCCTTCGCGCAACAGCAGGCGCTGCGTCACCCGGCGCACGGTGATCGAGTCGTCGACCACCATGATCAGCGGTGGCTGATCGTTGGTGACCGCCAGCGGCAGGACCTGCGCCGGTCCCTGGCTGTCGTCCATCGCGGCAGCACGGGGGTTGCGGGCCGCTGCCTGCAGCCGCATGGCCGACTCGCCATACACCGTGGCCAGTGCGACCGGGTTGTAGATCAGCACCACCGCTCCGGAGGCCAGCACCGACATGCCGGTCAGTCCCGGCATGCGCGAGAGTTGCGGCCCGAGGTTCTTGACCACCACCTCCTGGTTGCCCAGCACCTCGTCGACGTGGACCGCAACGCGGCGACCGGCACTGCGGAAGATCAACACCGCGCGGTGCTTCTGCGCCGGCGCGGTGCTGGCACCGGAGACCTTGAGCAGGGCGCCGGCCCAGAAGAACGACAACTGCTCGCCACCATGGGCAAACTGTGCCGACCCATAAGCCTGCTCCACCTCGGCGTCCGGCACCCGGCGCACGATCTCGACCAGATTGGACGGGACCCCGATGGACACCTCGCCCAGGCGCAGCATCACGACCTGCGTCACCGCAGTCGTCAACGGCACCACCAGCTTGAACTGGGTTCCCTGCCCGCGCTGGCTGGTGGTCTCGACCCGCCCGCCCAGTGCATCGACCTCGGCCCGCACGACGTCGAGCCCGACGCCCCGGCCAGACAATGCGGTCACGTTCTCGGCGGTGGAGAAACCCGGCATGAACACCAGGTTCGCGGTCTCGTCGTCACCCAGTGTCTGCTGCGCGGAGATCAGGCCCCTGGCCAGCGCCTTCTCGCGGATACGCGCCAGGTCCAGCCCGGCGCCGTCGTCACGGAACACCACCGAGACATCGTTGCCCTCGTGCTGCAAGGCAATCGTGATCGTGCCGGCCGCCGGCTTGCCGGCCGCCTCGCGTTGCTGCGGGCTTTCGATGCCATGGCCGATGGCGTTGCGCAACATGTGCTCGAAGGCCGGCACCATGCGCTCGAGCACACTGCGATCGAGCTCCATCGAGCCGCCCTCGATGTCGAGCTTGACCTGCTTGCCGGTCTCCTTGGCGGTCTGGCGCACCACGCCGTACAGGCGCTCGGACACCGACTCGAACTCGATCATCCGGGTGCGCAGCAGATCGCGCTGCAATTCGCGCGCCTGGCGTGCCTGGGCAATCAGGTCGTCTTCCGCGCCTTGCATCGCACGCTGCAGCTGGCGCTGCAAGGTGGCCACGTCGGATACCGACTCCGCCATGATGCGGGTGAGTTCCTGCACCCGTGTGAAGCGGTCGAACTCCAGCGGATCGAAGTCGCGCGCCTGGTCCTTGGCCTGCGCCATGCGCGACTGCATCTGGCTTTCGGACTGCACCTCCATTTCGCGCAGCTGCTCGCGCAGCCGATCGAGATTGCCGGTCAGGTCCTTGAGTGCGCCACGCATCTGCGCGATCCGGCCGTCCAGGCGCGAACGCGTGATGATGACCTCGCCGGCCTGGTTGACCAGCCGATCGAGCAGCTGCGACGCCACCCGCATGCTCTGGCCGGTCGCCGGCCGCGGCGCCGCTGCCGCGCCGGCGCCGCGCTCACGGGTGCGCCGCTCGGTGACCACCGGCGTTTCATCCGCATGGCGCGGTTCGGCGGTTGCCACATCGACGATGACCGGGCCGGACGTGTCCGCACCCGCCGCATCTGCCGGAGCCTGCGCACGCCGACGCACGAAATCGCACAGGCCATCGAACAGGGTCTGCAGCTTGTCGAAGCGCCCCAGCAACGGCTCGATGCGGTGCACCGCGACCGACTCCGAACCCAGCGATTCGATCGCCGACTCCATGCGGTGCGTCAGGTCGCCCAGGCGCATCGCACCGGCGAGCCGGGCGCTTCCCTTGAGCGTGTGCAGCACACGCAAGGCTTCGGTTCGGGCGCTGCGGTCGTCCGGCCGCGCCGCCCATTGGCGCAAGGCAGCACCGAGCTTTGGAAACAACTCTGCAGCCTCTTCCTCGAAGATCGGGAACAGGTCGGCGTCGAGCGCGTCGACCGCATCGGACTCCTCGTCGGTGTCCACGATCAAGGGCGCGGCGCCTTCACCGAAGGCTGCAGCAGCAGCCTTGGCCGGCGTTTCGGCGGAAACATCGATCGGTGCCGGCTGCCAATCGAACTCGGCTGCCAGGATCGCACGCAGCGCCGGTGCGATGGCCGGATCGGCTTCCTTGAGGAAACCGGCGGCAAACTGGTGCAGCAGGCGACGGATCTCTTCGGCCGCCAGGTTGAAGCTTTGCGCGTGCTCCGGCAGGCCATGGCCGTGCAGTTGCACATGTTGCAGCGCCTGCTCCAGCAATCGGGCCAGATCGGCGACCGCCAGGAAACCGACGGTGGCAGAACTGCCGCCCAGCGAATGGGCCAGGCCGATCGCCGAGTCCGGCATCGGCTTGTCGAGTTCCAGCGCCCACTCGCTGAGCTCGGTCAGCAGGCGGCGCGACCATTCGTCGGCCTCGTTCAGGTAGATGTTGTACAGCGGAATGCCGATGCGCAGATCGCCAATGACCTTGACCGACTCTTCCTGCGCCTCGTCTTGCGGCGCCTGCCCGGGGCCGTCCGACTCGTCCATCAAGGCACCGCGTTCGGTGATGGTCTCGAAGTCCGGCAGCGGCTCCGGCGCAACCGGTTGTCCGGCTGCGGCATCGGTGTCGAAACCGAAATCGAAATCGATCCTGTCGAGCCCGGACACCGGCGGCGTGGTCGCATCGTCCGGCAGGCCGAATTTCGAGTTCTCGTAGGTCTGCGTCGCCTGGAAATCCGGCAACTCGGTGGCCGGCCCTTCATCCGGTCCGGACGCCAGTTCGGTGGCGTCGAAGTCCGGCTGCACCGATGCCGGGCCGAATATCGAATCGCCGCCCCGACCCATCTCGGTGGCCGCAAAGTCGCCCGGCTTGTCCTGCACCGGCGCTTGCCCGGCCTGCGGCTGCATGTCGTCGGCAGCGGCGACCACTTCTTCCTGCTGCGCCGGAACCTCGCCCGCCTGTTCGAACGCTGGAACCGACACCCCATCCGGCGCCGAACCATCGGCGGCCGACGTCTCGGCCAACGGCATTTCCTCCGTTGGCATTTCGTCGGTCGGCACCACTGCGTTGAGCACCGGCTCCTCCAGCGGCGACTCGACCGCCGGCTCGGTCAGCGCACTGGCAGCCACTTCGGTTGCTTCGGCTTGAGCCGCCTCGGCCGCCTCCGATGCGGCTGTTTCGGCAGTTTCGACCACTTCGGGCTCGACCGTCTCGGCGGCTCCCGGCGGCAGCAAAGCCACACGCTGGTTGTCGACCCGCAAGGCATCTGCCGCCGCGCGGAAGGGCTGGGCCGACCAGGGAGCGTCGGCACCGTTGGCGATGTCCTCGACCCAGCGGCTGAATTGCCGCATCGCCTCGCCACACAACACACGCAAATCTTCGCTGGCCGGTTTCTGGTCTGCCAACCAGGTGTTGACCAGTTGCTCCATCGCCCAGGCGGCTTCGCCGAACTCGGTCAACCCGACCATGCGCGAGCTGCCCTTGAGCGTGTGGAAAGCACGGCGCAGCGTGGTCTGCTCACCCAGGTCGTCCGGCGCCGCGTCGAGCGCCTGCACCGCCAGCAAGCCGGTCTGCACCACCTCGCGGGCTTCGTCCAGGAAGATCTCGCGCATCTCGGCGTCGTCGTCGGACAACGCGGCTGCCGCAAGCGGCGGGGCCACCGGCGCCGGCGCTGCGGCGGGTGCAGCAGCGGGTGCGGGTTCCTGCTCCGGCTCCGGCTCCGGCGCGGCAAACACGGCCGGCGCTGGAACGACGGCAGGTTCCGCCACCGGCGTAGCGACCGGTGCGGGTTCGACCGCCGACAGCTTCTCGCGTCCCATCAGCGGCCGGAATTCGCCCTGCGCCTCGTCGTAGACGAACAATTGCTTGGCCAGCGCACGCTGGTAACTCAGCATGTCGATCAGGAAACCCATGGCACCCAGGCTGTTGCCGAGTTTCTCGAATACTTCGGTGCGACCTTCCTGGACCTGGTCGACCAGGAACTTCTCGACGCTGTCGCGCATGCGGCGCGCCGCCAGCGAGGCCTGCTCGAGCCCGAGCACCGAGAACACGCCGCGCATCTGCGCCAGCTGGCTCGGCACCTCATGCAGCGGAGCCCGCTCCTGCGGGTTGCGGAAGAACTGGTCCAGCGACTTCTCGACCTGGCCCAGTGTGGTGCGCAACTCGTCGACTACGCTGCCCATGGTCTGGCGATCGCTGACCCGACGGTACAACTCCTCCATCCACGGCTCCATCGGCTCGGGCTGCTGGCCACCGAGCACCTGCTCCAGCCGTTGCGCCAGCCGCGCGCATCGCACCGCGACCTGTGTGTCGGTCGGATCGAGGTCGTCATAAGCCGCCTCGAGGTACAACACTGCGGTGGCCACTTCCATCGCCACGGCGGCATTCGGCGCCTCACCGCTACGCCCCACCACCTCCATCGTGCGCGTCAGCGCACGCGCCAGGTCGGCGCTTTCCGGGTGCAACTTGACCATCGACTCGGCGACGGCGGCAAATTGCTCGGTGGCCGGCTTGATCCGGCTGGCATCGCCGCCGGACAAGGTGGCCCAGGTCTCGGTGGCCGCTGCAATGCGCTTGCGCGCCTGCACCAGCAATGCCGGGTCGAAACGTCCGTATTGCGGCGTCGAATAGTCGAGCGCGCGCTGCTGCGACAAGCCGTAGGCCCGGCGCACCGCGACCAGGATCGGCGCCGCCGCCTCCTGCTCCGGCACCGCGTGGGCACAATAGAACAGCAGGTCCTGCGCCAGCCGGTCGATCACGCCGGCCTCGCCACGCGCCAGCGTCGTGTATTGCGCAATGACGCGCGACGCGGTGCGTTTGACGAACACATCGGTCGGACACAGGCCCAGCCGCAGCGCCTCGAAGAAGGCTGCACTGATCTTCCAGAACACCCGCGGTTCGGTCGCGGTCGCGGCCTCGGCCAGCCCCAGGCTGATCTGCTCCATCGCCCGGGCCGACGCGGCGTCGCCGGAGCGCACTACCTTGAGCACGGCCTGGTCGAGCTTGGCCCGCACCGCGGGGCTGTAATCCAGCGCCAACACATGGAGGGGAATCGGCGCGTCGATCCAGCGCCATTCATTCGGCCACAGATCGGCCGGATGCACCCGGTCGCCGCCGACCAGGTCGAGCACGTCGCGGTACTGC
>JBFJZP010000014.1:0-15362 GCA_041622095.1 Burkholderiaceae bacterium
ACCAGCGCCGGGCACCCGACGCCGTGATGCGGGTGGTCCGGGCCGCACCTGCCTTTGCCGCGGGCGGTGCGGCCTTGCACCCGGTGCGCCGATCGCCAGCCTGCGCGCGGCGTCAGAGATAGACCTTTTGCAGCAATTCCCGCAAGGTCTTGTGTTGCGCCGGCGTGAGTCCGAGCGATTTCGCCGATTCCACCTCCATCGCCGCCTGTTCCGCCTGCTGCATCAACGCCGCGCCCTCGGGGGTTGGATGCAGGCCGACGGCGCGTCCGTCGCGCGGATGCGGCAGTCGCATCAACAGGCCGCGCGACTCGAGCGACTGGACCAGACCGACCAGATTGGGTGGCAGCAGATTGAGTGCCGCGCATAGCTGGCGCGAAGTAACGCCCGGGTTGTGGTGGATCACCGACATCACCGAAAACTCGACCGGGCGCAGCTTGAACTCCGCCATGCGCACCAGGAAACGATCGATGATGGTCAGCGCGGCACGACGCGCGTTGTAGCCCAGCAGCGAGCGCAGATAGCCGGTGTCGACCTCGTCGACCGCACTCAGATCGGGCAGAACCGGCAGGTCGGCGTCGGTTGCCCGCGCCTCAGGCCGGGGTACGGAGCGGGGCTTGGGGCTGGTACTTGGCATGCGCGCAATTATCCGGTCAGGTGCACATTGCGCGGATGTCTTCGGGTACCGGAATCGCCTTGATGCGCTCGGGATCGTCCGGGTGGCGGATGCAGAAGGCGCGTGTCTCCTGGCCTTCGCACAAGACGGTGTCACCGCGCTTGACGACATGCTGGTGGATGAAGACCTTGTCGCGCCATTCCGACACGCCGGTATGGATCTGCAGCCGCTCGCCGTAGGTGGCCGGGCGCATGAATTTGGTGTGGATTTCCAGCAGCGGCGTGCCGATGATGCCGCGCGTCCTGACCAGTTCGCGCCACGGCAACACGCCGCATTGCACGAAGAAGTTCAGCGAGGACGCGTCCATCCACTTGGAGAAATTCGGGAAGAAGACGATGCCGGCCGGATCGCAGTCGCCGAACATCACGTCGACCTCATAGATGACGGTCTTGGGCGTCGTGCTCATCGGGCTGCCATCCGCAACGCACCGTCGGGCCGGATGGTCTCGCCGAGTCCGGAGCCGCCGGTGACCAGCGCAGCTTGTCCTTGTATCTGCATGGTGTTGTTTCCCTTCCGATTTTCAGTTGGCGACCTGCGGGTTCTCCAGCAGCAACGCGATGCCCTGGCCGCCGCCGACGCAGGCACTGGCGATGCCATAACGTTGGCCCGAGCGCTGCAGTTCCCGCGCCAGCGTGATCGTCAGCCGCACGCCGGTGCAGGCCAGTGGGTGGCCGAGCGCGATCGCGCCGCCGTTGACGTTGAGCCGGGCCAGGTCCAGGCCCAGCTCGCGGGCCACCGACAAGGTCTGTGCGCCTTGTGCTTCGTTGATCTCGAAGCGGCCGATGTCGGACAGCGCGAGTCCGGTGCGCTCGAGCAGCAGGCGGATCGCGGGTGCGGGTCCGATACCCATGATCTCCGGCGGCACGCCGACGGCGACCGCCGCGACCACGCGGGCCATCGGCTTCTTGCCTTGGGTCTTGGCGTAAGCGCCGGAGGTGACGACGCAAGCGGCAGCCCCATCGACCAGGGCCGCGCTGTTGCCGCCGGTCTGCACACCGCCCTCGTAGACGGGCCGTAGCTTGGCCAGTACGTCCACCGGTGAGAGACGCGGGTGGGTATCGACCATGGCTTCGGTGCGCTTGGCCTGCAGCCGGATGCCGCGCGCCTTGTAGCCTTCGAGTTCGAACTTTTCGCTGATGACAGGGACGATCTCGCCGGCCAGGAATCCGCTGCTCTGAGCCGCGACCGCCTTGGCGAAGGAGTCGGATGCGAACTGGTCGACTTCTTCCCGGGTGATGCCATATTTGCGGGCCAGGTTCTCGGCCGTCTGGATCATGTTGATGCCGGCCGCCGGGTCCTTCAGCGCCTCCCACATGAAGTCCTTGAACGCGACTGGCGCGCCGAGCTTGAAGCCGCTGCGGTGGTCGAACGCGGCAATCGGGTTGCGCGTCATGCTTTCGGTGCCGACAACCAGTGCGGTTTCGCACACACCCGACTGGATTTGTTCGCCGGCCTGGCGGAACAACTCGAAGCCGGTACCGCAAATGCGCTGGACCATGATGGCTGGCACCTCTTGCGGGACACCGGCGTACAGGCCGATGTGGCGCGGAAGCATGAACTGATCGAAATCGCCGGGTGCCATGTTGCCGGTGATGACCGAATCAATTTCGGTCGCTGCGATACCGGCGCGGGCGAGTGCTTCACGTGCAACCTTGATGCCCAGGTCGGTCGGCGAGATGTGACCCAGCGCACCGCAGTAATCGACCATCGGCGTGCGTACACCGGCGTGTATCCATACATCGTCGAATGCGTTGAAGAATCCCCTGGTTTTCATGTGTCTGTCTCCTTTGGCGTGGATGGTGCTTGCGTCCCGCGGGGTTTGAGTATGGTGTGCAGGCTGTCGTCATGCAGCGCCGCCACCGTGTCGGCGCGGTGCGTGAGCACAGCGCGCTGGTTGATGGATCCCTTGTCGGTGATCTCGCCCTTGTCGATCGTCGGCGGTTCGGCCAGCAGGCACATGCGGGCGATGCGGTTGGCGCTGCCGGTGCTGTCGGCGGCCAGTTCGTCGACCACCTTCTGGAAGTGCGCGAGCACCGCAGGGGCGGCCAGCACATCGGCCAGCGGGGCATCGGCGCCCAGGCCACTCAAGCCGCGCACCGCCGGCGTGGTGAAAACCATGGCGCCGACTTCCTTGAGGTTGATGCCGGTGAGCACCACGTCCTGGATGTACGGCGCGCCGGCGGCGATGATCTTGCCGCGCAGCGGGCCGACACTGACAAAAGTGCCGGTGGCCAGCTTGAAGTCCTCCGCGATGCGACCGTCGAACTTCAGGCCCTGGTGTACATCGGTCTCGTCGATCCACTTGACCGCGTCGCCGGTCTTGAAGAAGCCTTCCTCGTCGAAGGCTGCCGCGGTATCGGCGTCGTTTCGCCAGTAGCCGGGTGTGATGTTGGGGCCGCGGTAACGCACCTCGGTCTTGCCGTCGATGTCGACCAGCTTGAGTTCCAGTCCGGGTGTGGGCACGCCGAGGTCGCCGGCACGCACGTTCGGGCTGGTCACGAAAATGCCGAACGGGCCGGACTCGGTCATGCCCAGGCCGGTGGCCATGACGATACGCTCGCCGATCTCGCGTTCCTCGCTCGCGTACAGGCTGTCCCAGATCGGTTGCGCGAGCGCTGCACCAGCGTAGAAGAACATCTTCACCCGCGACAGCAGGGTCTTGCGCAACTGGTCGTCGCTCTGCATCGCATTGGCGATCGCCTCAAAACCGGTCGGCACGTTGAAATACACCGTGGGGGCGATCTCGCGCAGGTTGCGCAGCGTCTCGTGCATCAGCGCCGGCGTCGGCTTGCCGTCGTCGATGTACAAGGTGCCGCCATGGAACACCACCATGCCGAAGTTGTGGTTGCCCCCGAAGGTATGGTTCCACGGCAACCAGTCGACCAGTACCAGTGGCTGTTCGTCCAGCACCGGCATCGACTGGCTCATCTGCTGCTGGTTGGCGCACCACATGCGGTTGGTATTGATCGCTGCCTTCGGGTTCTTGGTCGAGCCGCTGGTGAACAGGAACTTGGCAATCGTGTCCGGTCCGGTCGCGGCCATGGCCTTGTCTACCGCATCTGTTGCCGCGGTTGCGAACAGGTCGGCGAAGTCGGTGATCGAACGGCCTTCGACAGCACCGGCATGCAGCACCACTTCGACGTCATCGCCGACGGTGGCGGCAATCGCCTTGGCGTAACGCGCATCCTGCGCGAACACCAGGCCCGGGGTCGTGGTGCGCAAGACATGCTTGAGCTTGTCGTAGTCGACGCTGACCAGCGAGTAGGGCGGCGACACCGGCACGAAGGGCACACCGGCCACCAGGCAGCCGAGCGCAAGCAGCGCATGCTCCAGGCTGTTCTCGCTCAGGATGGCGACCGGACGATCGGCACTCAGGCCGCGGTCGATCAGCGCCTGGGCGATAGCGCGGGCGGTGTTCCAGGCCTCGCCATACGAAAGATGGCGCCAGTCACCCAGCGCGCCATCGGCATGCTTGACGCGGCGTGCCATGAACGTGCGTTCCGGCACGGTCTGCGCCCAATGGCGCAAGCGGTCGGTCATGCGCTCGGGGAAGGGCTGCAGTTCCTGGTCGGCCTGCAGATAGTGCGTACCCGCTTGACCGTCGCGCACACGTACACGTGTCACGCCAAAGGTGAGGGGGCGGAAGCCGGATGTGCGCATGCTTGTCTCCTGCGGGTCGGGTTGCGTTGGGTCCAGCCGTTGGCGGACCGCTATTCACGGTCGTCTTGTCTGGGCCGGGCCGGGTTGCTGTGGTGCGCGGTCGCGCTGCCGGGGTCTGGCGGCGTCGGGTCAGGACGACTTCTGCACCTTGGCGGCCTTGCCTTCCAGGAAGGCCCGCACCCGCTCCTTGGCCTCCGGCGCGGACTGCGCGATCGAGGCCATCAAGGCTTCGGTCAGCAAGCCGTGGTCAGCCGGTTGCTCTGCGATGCGGGGCAACGCATGCATCAGCGCGTAGTTGGTCAGCGGCGCGTTGGTCGCGATGCGGCTGGCGAGTTCGAGCGCCTTGTCCAGCGATTCGCCGGCCGGTACCAGGTACTGCGCGAAACCCAGCCGTTCGCCGTCGTGCGCGTTGTAGACGCGGCCGGTGAGCATCATGTCGGTCATGCGCGCCACGCCGATCAGCTTGGGGATACGCACCGATCCACCACCGCCGACAAATATGCCGCGGGTGCCTTCGGGCAAGGCGTAGAAGGTGCTCTCGTCGGCAACGCGGATATGGCTGGCGCTGGCCAGTTCCAGGCCCCCGCCGACCACGGCGCCATGCAGCGCGGCGACGACCGGTACCCGGCCGTATTGCACCGCGTCGAGCGCGACGTGCCAGCTGCGCGAATGGTGCATGCCTTCACCGGCGTCACGTTCCTTGAGTTCGGACAGGTCGAGCCCGGCGCAGAAATGATCGCCTTCGCCTTCGATCACCGCCGCCTTGGCCTCTGAGGGGAGGTTCTGAAACACATCGCGCAAGGCCGCGACCAGCGCGTCGCTGAGCGCATTGCGCTTGGCCGGGCGGCGCAGGCTGACCAGGGCCACCGCGCCCCGCATCTCCAGCACGACACCGTTGCGGGCGGCTTTTTCTAGGATCGGATCGGTCATGGAGGCTCCTTCGGTTTGGCGTCGCTGCGGTGACTATAACGTTATTTCTAATAACTATATTGTGAGCCTGATCCAGGCTTGATGGTCCTGGGGTTTACCCGAAGTCGCCCATGGGCTGGTCGCGCTGCAAGCGCTATTGCAGCGCGTGTCGGACGGCCGTTGCCGGGCGATAGAGGCCCCAAGCCGGCGGCCACGGTGTCACGCGTGGGTGTGTGCCGGGAGCGCAGCCGGAGTCGGCGCTGTGCCATGCCCGGCCAGGGTTCAGGCGGCGGCTTCCGATCTGCTGCGGACCGGGCGGCCCACCGAACGCGGTGAGTTGCGGGCGATGTCGCGCCGGCGGTCAAGACATGCTGTGACCGGTCGATCCGCTGTCGTGCGTCCCAACGCAAGGCGCACGCCAGGCGCCGCCATTACACCGCGAGCAATACGCCCGGCGCCTCCAGATGTCCGCGTACCGCCTGGATGAACTTGGCGGCATCCTGGCCGTCCACCACGCGGTGGTCGAACGACGAGGACAGGTTCATCATCTTGCGAGCGGCGAATCCGCCGGCGACCACCATCGGCCGCTCCACGATGCGGTTGACACCGACGATCGCCACTTCCGGCGCGTTGATGATCGGTGTGGACACGATGCCACCGAGCGCGCCCAGGCTGGTCAGCGTGATCGTCGAGCCGGTGAGTTCGTCGCGTGTTGCGCTGCCGGAACGTGTCATGTCGGCCAGCCGCGTGATCGCGCGGGCGTTGGCCCACAGGTCACCGTCCTGGGCGTGGCGCAGCACCGGCACCATCAGGCCGGCGTCGGTCTGGGTGGCGATGCCCAGGTGCACCGCGCCGTGCCGGGTGATGACACCGGTTTCATCGTCGAACAAGGCATTGACCTGCGGGAAGTCGACGATCGCCAGCACCATGGCACGGATCAGGAAGGGCAGCAAGGTCAGCTTGCCCCGGCGCGCGCCGAAGCGGGTATTGAGTTGTGCCCGCAGCGATTCGAGCTCGGTCACGTCGCATTCCTCGACATAGGCGAAATGCGGGATCCGGCGCTTGGATTCCTGCATCTTCTGCGCGATGCGTCGGCGCAGCCCGATGACCTTGATTTCCTGCAACGCGTCTTCGCCGGCACGAGCCACCGCGGCCGGTGCCGACGACGGTGTGGCCACGCCAGGGCCGGGCGCACCATGGCGTGCGACATGGGCATCCAGGTCGGCCTGCATGATGCGGCCACCGGCGCCGGTCGCTGCCACGTCATGCAGGTCGACACCGAGCTCCCAGGCGCGACGGCGCAGTGCCGGCGATGCAATCGGCCTGTCGCCGGGGTCGGAGCGTTCGGCTGCCTGAGGTGCCGGCGCAGCCGGTCTCGCGGGTGCAGGTGCAGCGGCGGGTTTGTCGGCCCGCGCCGGCTTGCCAGCGGTCTGGGCCGCGGTCTTGGTGGCCGATGCGGCTGCTGCCGCTGCCGCGGCCGCCGGCTTGGCTCCGGGCGCTGACTTCGTCGTCGCCGAAGTCGGCGCAGCCGGTGTTGTCTCGGCCGCGCCATCACCTTCGACTGCGATTTCGATCAGCGCGGCACCCACAGCCAGCACCTCGCCGACATCGCCACCGAGCCGGGACACCTTGCCGGCCACCGGCGACGGAATCTCGACCGTGGCCTTGTCGGTCATCACGTCGGCCAGCACCTGGTCTTCCGCCACGGAGTCGCCGACCTTCACATGCCAGGCGACGACCTCGACCTCGGTGATGCCTTCGCCCAGGTCGGGCATCTTGACGGTATGGTTTGCCATCGTCGTCATGCCTCCATGGTGCGTTGCAAAGCGGCCGCCACACGCGCCGGGCCGGGGAAATACGCCCACTCCTGGGCATGCGGGTAGGGTGTGTCCCAGCCGGTGACACGTTCGATCGGCGCCTCCAGGTGGTAGAAACAATGTTCCTGCACCAGTGCCGCGAGCTCGGCGCCGAACCCGCTGGTGCGCGTCGCCTCATGCACGACGACGCAGCGTCCTGTCTTCTTGACCGAGTCGACGATGGTGGGCAGGTCCATCGGCCAGATGCTGCGCAGGTCGATGATTTCGGCGTCGATGCCGGACTCGTTCGCCGCTGCCTCCGACACATAGACCATGGTGCCGTAGGTCAGTATCGTCAGGTCGCGGCCGGTGCGGAACACCGACGCGCTGTCCAGCGGCACGGTGTAGTGGCCTTCCGGCACGTCGGCCAGCGGGTGTCCGGACCAGGGCGTGGCCGGCTTGTCGTGGTGGCCGTCGAACGGCCCGTTGTACAGCCGCTTCGGCTCCAGGAAGATCACCGGGTCGTTGTTCTCGATGCAGGTGATCAGCAAGCCCTTGGCGTCGTACGGGTTCGACGGCATCACGGTGCGCAGGCCGCTGACATGGGTGAACAAGGCCTCCGGGCTCTGGCTGTGTGTCTGGCCACCGTAGATGCCGCCGCCACAGGGCATGCGGATCGTCAGCGGCGCGGTGAAGTCGCCGGCCGAGCGATAACGCAGTCGCGCGGCCTCCGACACGATCTGGTCACAGGCAGGGTAGAAGTAGTCGGCAAATTGCACCTCGACCACCGGTCGCAGTCCATAGGCCGCCATGCCGATGGCCGAGCCGACGATGCCACCTTCCGAGATCGGTGCATCGAAGACCCGCGAGCGTCCGTATTTTTTCTGCAGGCCGTCGGTACAGCGGAACACGCCACCGAAATAGCCGACATCCTGGCCATAGATGACCACGTTGTCGTCGCGCGCCAGCATCACGTCCATTGCCGAACGCAAGGCCTGGATCATCGTCATCTGCATGGTGTCAGCCTCCGAGCAATTCGTGTCGCTGGCGTTGCAGGTGTGCCGGTACATGCTCGTATACATCGTCGAACATTGTTGCGGCATCGGCCAGATGGCCTCCGGTCAGCGAACCGTACGACTCGGCCTTCTTCAGCGCGGCCCCGACCTGTGCGTCGAGTTCCTTGCGGGTCGCCTCATGCTCCTCGTCGGACCAGGCTCCCAGGCCTTGCAGATGCCGACGCAGGCGCTCGATCGGATCGCCGAGCGGGAAATGGGACCAGTCGTCGGCCGGCCGGTAACGTGAGGGGTCGTCGGACGTCGAATGCGCGCCGCCTCGGTAGGTCACCCATTCGATCAGCGTGGGCCCCAGGTTGCTGCGTGCGCGTTCGGCGGCCCAGCGTGAAGCGGCATACACCGCCAGGTAGTCGTTGCCGTCGACCCGCAACGAGGCGATGCCACAACCCACGCCGCGCGCCGCAAACGTGGTGGACTCGCCGCCGGCAATCGCCTGGAAGGTCGAGATCGCCCACTGGTTGTTGACCACGTTCATGATCACCGGCGCGCGGTCGACATGGGCAAAGGTCAGGGCGGTGTGGAAGTCGGCCTCGGCAGTCGCGCCGTCGCCGATCCAGGCCGACGCGATCCGCGAATCGCCCTTGATCGCCGAGGCCATGCCCCAGCCCACCGCCTGTATCACCTGCGTGGCCAGGTTGCCGGAGATGGAAAAGAAGCCGGCCCGCTTGTACGAATACATGACCGGCAACTGGCGCCCCTTGATCGGGTCTTTTTCGTTCGACATCAGCTGGCAGATCATCTCCACCATGTCGATATCGTCGCGTGCCAGCAGCAGGCCTTGCTGGCGGTAACTGGGGAAGTTCATGTCGCCGGGCTGCAGCGCCTGTGCATGGGCGGTTGCAATCGCTTCTTCGCCCAGGCAGAGCATGTAGAAGGAGATCTTCTTCTGCCGCTGTGCAATCAACATGCGGGCGTCGTAGGCCCGCGTCTTCAACATGGCGCGTAAACCGGCGCGCAACTGATCGGTGCTGAGCTCGGGTGCCCAGGGACCCTGGGCCTTGCCCTCGTCGTCGATCACCCGGATCAGGCTGTAGGCCAGGTCGCTCGTGCTCACCGGCGTGGCGTCGACCGGCGGGCGCCGCACCGCACCGGCCGGCGACAGGTGCAGATAGGAGAAATCGGTCTCGCGGCCGGGACGCCCGGACGGTTCGGGTACGTGCAGATGCAGGGCCGGGGCAGGACACATGGAAATTTCCCTCCTGTGGCCATCCTAACGCGGGCGCATCGGAACGGCAAACCTGGCCGAGCCGCGTCTCGCGCAGCATGTCTGGGCAGTGCAAGGCCACAGCGGGTGTCAGGGCAGGGGCGATAGCGGGCTTTGTAAAACATCCGCAGCAGGGGCATGATCTGCGCTGCGAGTGGCCGATGCGCTGCTAGGATCTGGTTTCATTTTCATCATTTCAAGGAGATTCCATGGCAGGCTGGTACGAACTCAACAAGAATGACAAAGGGCAATTCGCATTCGTGCTGAAGGCAGGTAACAGCGAAACCATCCTGCGCAGCGAGCAATACGAGAGCAAGGCGGCGGCGCAAAACGGAATCGTGTCGGTGCAGACGAACAGCCCGAACGATGCACGTTACGACCGCAAGGAAGCATCCGACGGTCGTGCCTATTTCAACCTGAAGGCGGGTAACCACCAGATCATCGGCACCAGCCAGATGTACGCCAGCACCTCCGGACGTGACAACGGGATCACCTCGGTGAAGACCAACGGGCCGAGCGCGACGGTCAAGGACAACAGCTGATAATCATCGGATGAGCGAGCCCTACGCGACCGAGCAACCCTTGCGCGACGACATCGATGCCTTGACCGGGCCGGTCGTGCTCGATTTCGGCACCAACTGGTGCGGCGTATGCAACGCGACCCGGCCGCTGATCGAGGCCGCGCTTCAAGGGCACGCAGTACGTCATATCAAGGTTGAAGACGGCGCGGGTCGCGCGCTGGGCCGCTCGTTTGGCGTGAAGTTGTGGCCGACGCTGGTCTTCCTGCGCGACGGCAAGGAGGTCGGCAAACTGGTCCGGCCGCAGTCGACCGAGGTCGTGGCCGAGCAACTGACCCAGTTGAGCTGAGCCGGCGTCGCCAGCGCGCCGCGCGCGATTCGTCGCGCTCGCCAACAGGGAAAAAGTCGTCCTGGCGGTACGCCAGGCGCGAGCCGGCATGGCGGGTCCTGGACAAGATCTGGCGCGAATCGCCTCATTCCGGTGCGTTCCTTGCGCCAACCCCGTGCGTGGTAGTGCTATTTCGCACCAAGCATGTGGAAGCGCTTTTGCGTTGTGGGAGAATCAGGGTTTTCCCTAATACCTGTCGGTGGCCGCACCTAGTGCGGTCGCCAGACCCGCATCGTGAACCACGTATATTTCATTTTCTCCGCCCTGCGGACCGCTTACCTGGCCTATGGTCGTCATTCCGACCAGCAGGATCAACGCGCTGTCGAGACTTATCTTTCGGGTGCCCGCACGGCCACCGAACTCGAGTATCGCGAACGCCAGTGGCTGCGCGCGCACAGCTGATCTTCTCTTGCACGACTTTTCCTAACCAACCTAGCTGTTTACCTACCATGAGCATCCTGATGTTCCTCAAGTCCCTGTTCGTCTCGCCGCAACAGAATTTCAATTCGGGCGACCGCGTCAACCATGTCCGTGGCGGCTCGATCCGTCGCACCGACGGTTATGTGGTCGCGCAGACCGCCAGCGGCGTGCTGGTGGAATGGCCGCGCGGCGGCAGCAGCCTGCTGCCCCACGCCGAACTCGCACAGATCAGCTGATTTCGCCCGCTGGCGGTCGTGTTCTGGCCCGGGTCAGTACACGCCGCCGTCGAAGCCCTTGGCCAGGCTGGGCCGGATCGCTTCGATGAAACCGGTGGCCTGGCGCATCATCATGCCCATGTCGGACGCTACTGCGACGAAGTTGTAGCCCAGGCCCACGAATCGGGTCACCATGTCGGGCGTGGGTCCGACGATGCCGCAGGGCATGCCGAGTTTGCGGCAGCGCGCGGCGACGTCGGCAATCACCTCCTGCACCTGCGGGTGGGCGATATTGCCGATATGTCCCATCGATGCGGCCAGGTCTCCCGGGCCGAGGAACAACGCATCGACGCCGGGCACCGCGGCGATCGACTCGAGTGCGGCAACCGCATGCGGCGTCTCCAGCTGGATGATGGTGAACACCGAGTCGTTGGCGCGTTGCCCGTAGTTCTGGGCCGTGCCATACCCGCTTGCGCGGTGAACCGCGGCAAACCCGCGGACTCCTAGCGGCGGGTACTTCGCCTGCGCGACCGCACGCCTGGCGTCATCTGCACTTTCGATGAAGGGCACCATGACGGTCTGCGCACCCAGGTCCAGCGCACGCTTGAACAAGACCGCGTCGTTGGCCGCCAGCCGAACGACCGCGCAGGCGTTGGTGCCGGCAATCGCCTGCAGGATGTGCAAAGTGTCCTTCTCGTCGATCGGCACATGTTCCTGGTCGACCAGCAGCCAGTCGAAGCCGGCATGGCCCATCGCCTCGGCGGTACTGGTCGCGCCGGACATCAGCCAGGTGCCCAGTGGCGTGCCGGGTTGCTGCAGGCGTTGGCGAAACGGATTGATCAGGATGTCGGCAGGTGCGGGCATGGTTCAGGGTTCCTTCTTCAGGCGCATTGAAAATTTTGCGAAAAACACGGCGCCAGCGTCATCATGCCAGCGCCACAGGCGTTGCGGCAATGCACTCGGGGCCTTGCCGCGCCAGCTGGCCGCGGGGCGGTGCCGGGTATCACTCGATCTTGATCTTGTTGACCCGGATCAGGTCGCCCATCTGGGCATGGTGCTGACGCAGCAGGGTCTCGAATGCCTTCGGTGTCGACGACAACACCTCGAAACCCTGTGCCTCGAGTGGTGCCCGGAACGCGTCGGACTCCAGCACCGCGCGCATTTCCTTGTTCAGGTATTCCACGATGGCCGGCGGCGTGCCCTTGCGCATCAACATGCCGTTCCAGACGACCGAGTCCGCGTCCTTGAGCCCGGCCTCCGCCATCGTCGGCACATCGGGCAACAACGGTGAGCGTTTGGCAGAGGCCTGCGCGATTACCCGGATCGTGCCGGCGTTGTGCAGGGACACGATGGCCGGCAGGTTATTGAACATCATCGGACTCTGGCCGGCCATGACGTCGTTGAGTGCCGGCGCGCCGCCCTTGTAGGGCACGTGCATCAACTTGGCGCCGCTACGCGCCTGGAACAATTCGCCGGCCAGGTGCATGGTGTTCCCGTTGCCGGCCGAACCATACGCCAGGCCGGCCGGTTTGGCCTTGGCAGCGCTGACGACGTCGGCAATGGTCTTGAACGGCGTGCCGGGATGGAGCAGCAGCGTGTAGCCGGCGGCGCCGCCGGTCGGGTAGGGCGCGATCAAGGTCAACGGCTTGTCGGGGAACCTGCCGATGCCTTGCGCATGGCTGTGCATCGCCGGTGCGATGGCGGCGCTGCAGACGACGGCGGCGAGAACCTGGCGGCGAGAAATCATCGGTTTGTCTCCAGAAGTGATTGCAACCGTTGGCAGGCGCGCAATTCGAGATGGCCAGTGTCGTCCGGGTGAACTGCCGATTCAGCCGCGTGTGCGGTTTGCACCGGCAGGTCCCCGGGCGTTTGTCGTGTTGTATGTTACCGGTACCATTCTTGCCTGGGGCGAATGTATAGTGCTGCATGCGCCCTGTCAATCACCTTGTGTCCTGAACGGTTGAGCCATGGCCCGCCTCAAGTCCACCGGGGATGAAACCGTTGCCGCGCAGGCTCCGGCGCCACTGCGCGCGCCGAGGCGCAAACACGGCAACCACACGATTCACGATGTCGCGGCGCTCGCCGGTGTGTCGTCGATCACGGTGTCGCGTTACTTCAATGCGCCGGACAAGGTATCGGGCAAGCTGCGTGAACGCATCGCCCAGGCGGTGACAGAGACCGGCTACATACCGAGCCAGGTGGCCGGGCGGCTCGCGTCCGGACACGGCCGTGTGGTGGCCGCGGTGATGCAGAACTTCGCCAGCGCCACCTTCGCCGACACGGTGCAGGGCATGACCGACGTGCTCGACGAGTCCGGCCTGCAACTGCTGCTGGCCAACACCAATTACTCGCGCTCCCTGGAGCAGCGGGCGATCCATTCGTTCGTCGGCTGGCATCCCAGCGCATTGATACTGACCCGGCATGACCATTCGCCGGAGACCGAGGCCTTGTTGCGGCGGCTCGATATCCCGATCGTCGAGACCTGGGACATGGGCGAGAAGCGGCCGTTTCACCAGGTCGGTTTCTCGCACGAGGCGGTGGGTGCCGAACTGGCCGGGTATTTCATTGCGCAAGGCGCGCGCCGCATCCGGTTTGCGATGTCGGTCCTGCCAGAGGACTTTCGAGCGCGCCAGCGGGCCGGCGGATATGCCCGCGCAATGCGGGCACACGGACTGCGTGTCGACCTGTTCCAGTCGGCGTCGGGCGAGAACTTTGCGGCGGGAGCGGACGTGATGGCGCGGTACTCGCGCGAGCCGGTGGCGACCCGCCCGCAAGCCATCGTGTTTGCCAATGATGAAATGGCGGCCGGCGCGATCCTGCACGCGCCCACCTGTGCGCTTGTGCTGCCGCGCGACTGTGCGGTCTGCGGCTTCGGCGACGCGCCGTTGGCAGCGCATCTGCATCCTGGCCTGACGACGATGCGGCCCGACCGCTATGCGATCGGGCGGATTGCCGCCGCTCTGGTGCTCGAACTGATCGCATCCGGCGCGCAGCAGCACAAACCGCCACCGCGTTCGGTCATGGTGTCGTGCAAGCTGGTCGAGCGCGAAAGTGGCCGCCTGGTGCCACCGGGCTGATCCATCGGACACGCGCCGATCGACGCAGTGCCAGCACCCTGCGGCTGTACCGGGCAATGGCACGGACGCCAGCACCGCTTGTAAGAACGCCGGATACTGAACGACCGACACCCCATGTGGCCGGTCGGCTGCATCAGGAGTTTCTGGTGCCGACCGGCGGAGGAATCATCGATGTCTGCAACCGTCTTGTCAGCGCTACGCCGTCCGTTCCTGCTGCTTGCCGGCGCCATCGCGTTGGCCGCCTGCAGCCCATCCGCACCCACCGGTGGATCACCAGCCACCACGACGGCCGGCACCACGGCGGATCGCACGACCCAGGGTACAAGCCATGGCGGGCCGACCGCCAAGGCGGTGTTCGCCGGCGGCTGCTTCTGGTGTGTCGAGTCCGATTTCGACAAGTTGCCCGGTGTGCTGGCCACCACCTCCGGTTACACCGGCGGCAAGACCGCCAACCCGAGTTACCAGGAGGTGTCGTCGAACATGACAGGCCATGCCGAGGTGGTGGAGATCGTGTTCGATCCGGCGCACATCACCTATGCGCAATTGGTCGAGCACTTCTGGCGCACGATCGATCCCACCACGAAGGACCGCCAGTTCTGCGATGTCGGCTCGCCGTACCGCAGTGCGATCTTTGCGCAGGACGATGAACAGATGCGAATCGCGCTGGCGTCGCGTGCGGCGCTGGCGCAAAGCAAGCCTTTCAGCGCGCCGATCGTCACCGAGATACACCCTGCCGACACCTTCTATCCGGCAGAGGAATACCACCAGGACTACTACCTGAAGAACCCGGTGCGTTACAACTACTACCGTGCCGGCTGCGGCCGCGACGCCAGGCTCAAGCAGTTGTGGGGCGACGCTGCGCCGACGCATTGAGCAACTCGGTGATCTGCGCGTCCTTCTCGCGCCATAGCTGCTGCACCCAGGCCTGGTACTGTGCGCGCACCTCGGCGTCGCCACTGTAGTCCGCGCCCACCAGATGGCGCGGTATCGGCAGCAGCCGGGCGCGCAAGATGACGCGCCGAAGCCGCCCCTGCAGAAAATGCCAGAACGTCGGCGTGCCGTCAGGGTAGACGATGGTGACGTCCAGGATCGCCTGGAATTTGTCGCCCATCGCATTGAGCGCCAGCGCCATGCCGCCGGCCTTGGGCTTGAGCAGATGGACATAGGGTGATTGCTGGCGCGCGTGTTTGGCCGCGGTGAAGCGTGTGCCTTCCAGGAAGTTCATGACGCTGGTGGGCACCAGCGAGAACTTCGCGCAGGCCTTGCGCGTGGTTTCCTGGTCCTTGCCCCGCATCTCCGGGTGCTTCTTCAGATACTCCTCGCTGTGCCGGCGCATGAACGGAAAATCCAGCGCCCACCAGGCAAGGCCCATCACCGGCACCCAGATCAGCTGCTGCTTGAGAAAGAATTTCAGCAGCGGTATGCGACG
>JBFJZP010000015.1:0-15126 GCA_041622095.1 Burkholderiaceae bacterium
CCCTTCTGGCTCCGGCCGGCGCCGTGGTGGCGGGCGCGGCACGGGCGTGGCCCGCGCAGTGCAGTCGACGGCGAAATACCGTTCGCTCAAGCATCGTTTCCCACCGACACCGGTCGTGTCGGAAGACGAACTCGAGGCGATCCATGATGCTTCGCTGACGATTCTCGAAGAGATGGGCATGGACTTCATGCATGCCGGCGCCCGCGAGATCCTCAAGAAGGCGGGCGCGGACGTGCGCGAGGGCTCGGAGCGGGTGCGGTTCGATCGCAACCTGATCCTGCAGGCGATCAAGACCTGTCCTTCTGAATTCACCTTGCATGCGCGCAACCCCGAGCGCAATGTGCACATCGGTGGCAAGAACCTTGTTTTCGCCCAGGTCGCGAGCCCGCCCAACTGTTCGGACCTGCAAGGTGGTCGGCGCGCCGGCAACCAGGTTGACTTCCGCAACATGGTGCGGCTGGCGCAACGTTATGACATCGTCCATGCCAGCGGTGGTTACCCGGTCGAACCGGTCGACATCCATGCCTCGGTGCGGCATCTGGACTGTCTGTCCGACATCGCCAAGCTGACCGACAAACCCTTCCATGTGTATTCGCTGGGCAAGGAGCGCAACCAGGACGGCCTGGAGATCGCGCGTATTGCGCGGGGCATATCGCGCGAGCAGATGGAGAGCGAGCCGTCGCTTTTCTCGATCATCAACAGTTCGTCGCCACTGCGCCTGGACACGCCGATGCTGCAAGGCATCATCGAGATGTCCTCGCGCAACCAGATCATCATGCTCACGCCGTTCACGCTGGCCGGAGCCATGGCGCCGGTCACGATCGCCGGCGCGCTGGCCCAGCAAAATGCCGAGGCGCTGGCCGGCATCGCCTTCACCCAGATGGTGCGACCGGGGGCGCCGGTGGTGTACGGGGGCTTCACCTCCAACGTCGACATGAAGACCGGCGCGCCCGCGTTCGGTACCCCGGAATACATGAAGGCAGTGCTTGCGGGTGGTCAGTTGTGCCGCAAGTACGGTATTCCGTATCGCACCTCCAATGTATGTGCTGCCAACACGGTGGACGCGCAGTCAGCCTATGAATCGGTGTTCTCGCTCTGGGCGGTGATCCAGGGCGGAGGCAACTTCATCATGCATTCGGCCGGCTGGATGGAGGGCGGCCTGACCGCGTCGTTCGAGAAGTTCATCGTCGATGTCGACCTGCTGCAGATGGTCGCGGAATTCCTCACGCCACTGGACGTCAGCCCGGCCGGTCTGGGACTGGATGCGGTACGCGAGGTCGGACCCGGCGGCCACTATTTCGGCACGGCGCATACACTGGAGCGCTTCGAGAATGCGTTCTACTCGCCGATCATCTCCGACTGGCGCAACTTCGAAACCTGGCAGGAGGCAGGCAGCCCGACCGCATTCCAGAAGGCCAATCAGGTCTGGCAAAAGGAGCTGGCGGCATATGAGCGTCCGCCGATGGACCCGGCGATCGAAGAGGAACTCGATGCCTTTGTCGCCCGCCGCAAAGCCGAAGGTGGTGCGCCGACCGATTTTTGATGTGTCGCCATCGAACCCATTGCACGGAATAATCGTGCAACATGCCGGTACACGATGAACACGCCTGAAATGGAACGGCATGCATGCCTGCACCACGCGCCGGATGTGGCACAAGCCGAAACCACGGCCCTGATGCAACGGCTGATCTGCGCCGACGGGTCGCGGGCCACCGGGATCGAATCTTCAGGGCGATGTACCGATTTTCGAGGGCAGGTCGGGCCGGACTGCGCCGCAACAACCGATTGAAACAGAAGGAATCCGAATCGTGAAGACGACAGCACAGGTGGTGGTCATTGGCGGTGGCGTGGTGGGGTGTTCGGTGCTCTACCACCTGACCAAGAAGGGTTGGAAGGACGTTCTGCTGCTCGAGCGCGAGCAACTCACCTCCGGATCGACCTGGCATGCGGCCGGCGGATTCCACACGCTCAACGGCGACCCGAACGTCGCGATGCTGCAAAGCTATACCGTGGGTCTGTACAAGGAGCTGGAAGAAATCTCCGGCCAGTCCTGCGGGCTGCACCTGTCGGCCGGCATCATGCTGGCCGATACACCCGAGCGGATGGAGTTCCTCAAGACCACGGTGGCCAAGGGCCGCTACCTGGGCATGGAAACCGAGATCATCTCGGTGACCGAAGCCAAGAAGTATTTCCCGTTCATCGAGGAGCAACACTTCATCGGTGCCTTGCTCGACCCGAACGAGGGTCATCTCGACCCGTCCGGCACCACCTATGCCTATGCCAAGGCGGCCCGGCTCGGCGGCGCGACGATCGAGGTGCAGACCAAGGTCGAGAGCCTGGAGCAGAAGCCCGACGGAACCTGGCGCGTGATCACCAACAAGGGTGTCGTCGAATGTGAACATGTGGTCAATGCCGGCGGCTTGTGGGCGCGCGAGGTCGGCCGCATGGTCGGTGTCGAATTGCCGGTGCTGGCGATGGAGCACATGTATCTGGTGACCGACGCGATTCCCGAGGTCGAGGCCTACAACCGGGAGGCAGGCAAGGAGATCGGCCACGTCATCGATTTCGGCGCCGAGTGTTACCTGCGCCAGGAAGGCAAGGGCATCGTGCTGGGTGCCTACGAGAAAGCCTGCGTTCCGTGGTCGCCGAAGCAAACCCCCTGGAGCTTCGGCCAGGAGTTGCTGCAGCCGGACCTGGACCGGATTGCGCCGTCGCTCGAAGTCGCGTTCCGGCATTTCCCGAAACTCGAGAACGTCGGCATCAAGCGGGTCATCAACGGCCCGTTCACGTTTGCGCCCGACGGCAATCCGTTGGTCGGACCGGTCCGCGGTCGTACCAATTTCTGGTCGGCCTGCGGTGTCATGGCCGGCTTCAGCCAGGGCGGTGGCGTCGGCCTGGCCTTGTCGAACTGGATGGTCGACGGCGACCCGGGTTTCGACATCTGGGGCATGGACGTCGCACGCTACGGCGACTGGGCCACCCGCACCTATACCAACGCCAAGGTGCGCGAGAACTACGCGCGCCGTTTCAGCATCCGTTTCCCGAACGAGGAACTTCCGGCGGCGCGCCCGCTGCAGACCACACCCTTGTACGACACCATGATCGCTCAGGGCGCGGTGATGGGCGACTCCTGGGGCATGGAGACACCGCTGTGGTTCGCGCCCCAAGGCACGGAGGCGAAAGACATCGTGTCGTTCCGCCGCTCCAACGACTTCGAGCCGATCAAGGCCGAATGCCGTGCGGTACGCGAGGCAGTGGGCGTGACCGAGATCGCCAACTTCGCCAAGTACGAGATCACCGGGCCGGGCGCCGAGCAGTGGCTGCTGCAGATGATGACGAACACCATGCCCAGGCAGGGCCGCATCATGCTCACGCCGATGCTCAACCCGCAGGGCAAGATCATCGGTGACTTCACGATTGCCAAGGCCGCCGAAGATCGCTTCATGATGTGGGGCTCGAGCCAGGCACAGGTCTACCATATGCGCTGGTTCGAGCAGCACCTGCCCAAGGACGGCTCGGTGCGTATCGAGGCGCTGGGCATGAAACTCATCGGCCTGTCGATCGCCGGGCCGAAGTCGCGCGAACTGCTGCAGCGCCTGACCGACGACGATGTATCGAACGCCGCCTTCAAGTTCATGGACTACCGCGAGATGGAGGTCGCCACCGTGCGCGCCAAGGTGAACCGCATCACCTATACCGGGGACCTGGGCTACGAAATCTGGGTCGCGCCGGAATACCAGCGCCGCCTGTACCAGAGCATCATGGACGCCGGCGCCGACCTGGGGCTGAAGAACTTCGGCATGCGCGCCTTGTTGTGCCTGCGGCTCGAGAAACACTTCGGCACCTGGTTCCGCGAATTCCGCCCGATCTACGGTCCATTCGAGGCCGGGCTGGACCGCTTCATCAAGCTCGACAAGCCGGACTTCATCGGCAAGGCGGCTGCACTCAAGGAAAAGCAGGACGGTCCGAAGCGGACCCGGGTCTGCCTGCAGGTCGATGCGACCGACACCGACGTGATGGGTGACGAGCCGATCTGGGTCGACGGCAAGGTGGTCGGCTGGGTGACCTCCGGTGGCTACGGCCATTGGGTAGGCCAGTCGCTGGCGCAGGGTTATGTGCCGACCGAACTGGTCCGGCCTGACATGCAACTGGAGATCGAGATCCTCGGCGAGCGCCGGCCGGCCCGGCTGCAGACCGAGCCACCCTTCGATCCGCAGGCCTTGCGGATGAGGATGTAGGCATGACCCAGCGTTATTCGGCCTGGTCACTGTTCAAGAACGCGCTGGGCGGACACCAGGGATGGGAACGCGCCTGGCGCGACCCCAAGCCGAAGAAGAGTTACGACGTCATCATCATCGGTGGTGGTGGCCATGGCCTGGCAACCGCGTATTACCTGGCGCGCAACCACGGCATCCGCAATGTCGCGGTGCTCGAGAAGGGTTTCATCGGCTCGGGCAATGTCGGGCGCAATACGACGATCGTGCGCTCGAACTACATGATGCAGGAGAACACCCCGTTCTACGAGCACTCGATGTCCTTGTGGCGCGGCTTGTCGGAGGACCTGAACTACAACGTGATGTTCTCGCCGCGCGGTTACCTGTTTGCCGCCTGTTCGCAGGGCGCGCTCGACGGCTTGGTGCGGCGTGCCAACACCATGCGCCTGAACGGCATCCGTGCCGACATCCTGACCCGTGATCAGGTGCAGAAGGAGGCGCCGTATCTCGACTTCTCGTCGCAGGCCCGATTCCCGATCTACGGCGGCATGTTGCAGCCCGACGCCGGCACGGCGCGCCATGATGCGGTCGCCTGGGGTTATGCGCGGGCCGCCGACCAGCTCGGTGTCGACATCATCCAGAATTGCGAAGTGCTCGACTACATCCGTGCCGGCGAACGGATCGTCGGTGTCAAGACCAGCCGGGGCGACATCGGCGCCGGCAAGGTGGGCGTGGCGGTGGCAGGCCACACGTCGGTGCTGGCGCAAAAGGCCGGCCTGCGCCTGCCGATCGAAAGCCATGTGCTGCAGGCCTTCGTGACCGAGTCGATCAAGCCGGTGGTACACCATGTCGTGGTCTGGTCGGCAACCTATTTCTATGTTTCGCAATCCGACAAGGGCGGCCTGGTGTTCGGTGGCCATCTCGATCGCTACAACAGCTATGCGCAGCGCGGCAACCTGCCGAATGTGGCCGAGACCACGCAGGGCCTGGCCAGCCTGATGCCATTCGCATCGCGCCTGCGGCTGCTGCGCCATTGGGGCGGCATCATGGACATGACACCCGACGGCAGTCCGATCATCACGAAGACGCCGGTCGACGGCCTGTACCTGAACGGCGGCTGGTGTTACGGCGGCTTCAAGGCCACGCCGGCCTCCGGCTGGTGTTTCGCCCATACCATCGCGCATGACCAGCCGCATGAATTCAACGCCGGCTTCACGATGGACCGTTTCGCCAAGGGCCGGTATATCGACGAGGCCGGTTACGGTCCGTACAACCATCTGCAGTAGGACGCCCGCATGCTTCGAATCCCATGTCCGTATTGCGGCGAACGCGACCATGACGAGTTCAGCTACTTCGGTGACGCCACCAAGGTTTATCCGCCCCTGGGCGAAGAGCACCACGACGCCTGGGTCGAGGCGGTTTACCTGCGCGACAACCCCAAGGGCGAACACCTGGAGTTCTGGCAACACACGCTGGCCTGCCGGCGCTGGCTGGTGGTGCGTCGCAACACCGTCAGCCATGAGATCCTGGCGGTGATGCCGGCCGCCGAGAGGCCGACGGCATGAACGGCGGGAACCCCATGCAGCCCACGACCGGTGCCTGCCATCCGGAGGTCGACCGATGAGCGGCCCGATCGATGCCGGTGGCGTCAACCGGATACCGACCGGTGGGCGGATCGACCGTTCGCAGCCGATGAGCTTCAGCCACGATGGCCGGCAACTGTCGGGATTCGTCGGCGACACGGTGGCTGCGACCTTGCTGGCGCACAACCTGCCAGTGGTGGCGCGCTCGTTCAAATACCATCGGCCGCGCGGCATCATGGCCGCTGGCGTCGAGGAGCCCAATGCCTTGTTGACGGTGGGAAGCGGTGCACGCCAGGAGCCGAACATTGCGGCCACCGTGCTCGAGCTGCAATACGGCTTGCATACCCGGACGCAGAACGCCTGGCCCTCGGTGCGTTTCGACCTGATGGCGGTGAATTCGCTGCTCGCGCCGTTTTTCGTGGCCGGCTTTTATTACAAGACCTTCATGGGCCCGACACGCAAGGCCTGGATGTTCTACGAACACTTCATCCGCAAGGCGGCGGGTCTGGGCACCGCGACCACCTTGCCGGACCCGGATCGCTACGACTGGCAACACGGCTTCACCGATGTGCTGGTGGTCGGCTCCGGCCCGGCCGGATTGACCGCTGCGCTGGGCGCCGCACGCGCCGGCCTGGATGTGACCCTGGTCGAGCAGGACTTCCTGGCCGGTGGCAGCCTGCTGGCGCAGGCGCCGGACAGCGCGCAGGCGCAATGGTTGTCGCGCATGCTGGCCGAACTCAAGGCCACTGGCCGGCTGCGGCTGCTGACACGCGCCACCGCATTCGGCCTGTACGACGGCAACACGGTGGGCGTGACCGAGCGCAGCGCGCCGGGCCAGGCCGATGCCAAGCTCGGCGTGCCGCGCCAGCGCCTGCATATCCTGCGCGCCGGTCATGTGATCATGGCCTGCGGCGCGCTGGAGCGGCCGCTGGTATTCGCCGGCAACGACACGCCCGGTGTCATGCTGGCCGGCGCCGTCGGCAGCTATGTCCAGCGCTATGCGGTGCGGCCCGGTCGGCATGCGGTGTTCGCGGTCAACAACGATGCGGCTTACGGCGACGCGATCGCGCTCGCGCGCAGCGGGGCCAAGGTCTGTGTTGCCGACCTGCGGGCGTCGGTCGCGCCGTCGATCCTGGCGCAGGCCGCAGGCGTCGGCATCGAGGTGTTGCCGGCAACCGCGGTGTCGGCGGTATCCGGCGGGCAGCGGGTGCGCAGTTGCACCCTGGTGCCGTTCGACATCACCCAGGGCCAGGCCAATGGCGCCGCGTTCCGGCGCGATGCCGACCTGGTGGCGATGTCCGGTGGCTGGACGCCAAGTGTGCACCTGAGCTCGCACCGCGGCATCAAGCCGGCCTATCGCGCCGATCTGGGGGTATTCCTGCCCGGCGGTTTCGACGCCGGCCATGCGGGTGCCGGCGCGATGGTAGGCACCCAGGACATGGCCCAGGCGATCGGCAGCGGCTGGGAGGCCGCCCGGCTGGCTGCGTCGCGCCTGGGCAAGACCCTGGCCGGCGAATGCCCGGAACTGCCACCCGATGACGGCTTGTCGATGGCCTTTGTCGCCGCCGGCCCGATCCCCGGCGGCAAACGCGCCGGCAAGGCCTTTGTCGACTTCCAGAACGATGTGACGGTGAGCGACGTCGAACTGGCACACCGCGAGGGTTACCGCGCGGTCGAGCATCTCAAGCGCTACACCACGCTGGGCATGGGCACCGACCAGGGCAAGACCTCCAATCTCAATGCCATGGCAATCATGGCGGCCAAACGTTCGCTCGGCCTGGAGGCGGTCGGCACGACGACGTTCCGCCCGCCCTACACGCCGGTGACCATCGGCACGCTGGCCGGTCGCGGCGTGCGCGCCCACCTGGCGGCGGTTCGCCGCACGGCAATGCACGACTGGCATGTGGCCCAGGGCGGCGACATGATGGAGGCCGGGCCGTGGAAACGCCCGTTGTGGTACCACGGCCACGGCGCCAACCTGTCGCAGGCCTACCAGGCGGAGATGGTGTTCGTGCGCGAGCAGGTCGGTATTGCCGACGTCTCCACGCTGGGCAAGATCGACGTGCAGGGGCCCGATGCGGCCGAGTTCCTCAATCGGGTGTACGTGAATGGTTTCGCCAAGTTGCCGGTGGGCAAGGCACGCTATGGCTTCATGTTGCGCGAAGACGGCATCGTCATGGACGACGGCACGACCAGCCGCGTTGGCGATACCGCGTTCTTCATGACCACGACCACCGCGCAGGCGGCCAAGGTCATGAGCCACCTGGAATTCCTGCTGCAGGTGGTCTGGCCGGGCCTGCGGGTGACGGTCGCTTCGGTCACCGACCAGTGGGCGGCGATGAGTATTGCCGGGCCGAAGTCGCGCGAGGTATTGGCGGTGGCATTCCCGGGCATCGATTTCAGCACCGAGGCGATTCCCCACATGGGCCTGCGTGACGAGACGCTGAGCGGGCCGCTGGCCGGCATACCGGTGCGCATCATTCGCCTGACCTTTTCCGGCGAACTGGCTTACGAGGTCTACACGCCGACCCATTTCGGCCGGCGCGTCTGGGAGCATCTGCTCGAACAAGGAAAGCCTTGGAACCTGCGTCCCTATGGTCTGGAGGCGCTGGGTTCGCTGCGCATCGAGAAAGGCCATGTGGTGGGCTCCGAGATGGATGGCCGCACCACGCTGGGCGACATGGGCATGGGCAAGATGGCCAGTACCGTCAAGCCGTTCTGGGGCGACGCGCTGATGCGCAGCGAAAACCTGGTGCGCGACGACCGACCGACCCTGGTCGGCCTGGAGGCGGTGGACGCGAAGGAGCCGCCGAACAACGGTGCCATCCTGTTCTTCAGCACCGACGCCATCCAGGGACATGGCCGTGGCCACGTCACGTCGACCACCTTCAGTCCCACGCTGGGCAAGGCGATCGCGCTGGGCTTGTTGCAAGGTGGCACGCACCATATCGGCCAGGAGGTGATCGCCGCCTCGCCGGTCCATGGCCGGCAATACCGCCTGCGGGTCGTCGACCCGTGTTTCCTGGACAAGCAGGGGGAGCGTTACCGTGTCTGATACCGATCTCGACGCCACCGCTGCGACGGCCTTGCATCGCAGCCCGTTCGAAGGCCATGTGCCCGGCGCCCAGGCGTCGGCGACCGGCCATGTCGGCGTACGCCTGCGGGCGGAGACCTTGCCGGGCGTGTTGCTGATGGCGACCTGGCCGGCTGCCACCGCTGCGTTGGAGCGGGCGCTGGCCAGCGGCCTGTCGCTGCTGGCCAAGGCACCGCCGGGGCGCACCGGTCAGGTGATCGAACTGGCGCAAGGCATGCTGATGCGTACCGGCCCGCATGAGTTCATGCTGGTGTGCAATACCGATGCACCCAGCGCGGCGGACGTGCGGGCGTTCGTGCCGGCCGAGGTCGGTTCGGTCACCGATCTCGGTCATGCCCGTTGCCGGATCCGGATCGCCGGTGACGACTGCCGGGCCACCTTGTCCAAGTTGTTCGCGCTGGACCTGCGCGAGGCGATGTTCCCGGCGGGCGAGATGCGCTTGACCGGTCACCACCATGTCCCGTGTTTGCTGCATCGGCGCGATGCCGACGGATTTGACATCTATGTGTTCAGCACCTATGCCCACGACCAGTTGACGAGCGTGCTCGATGCCGCACGGGAGTTTGGTGTCTCGCTCGAACTCACGCCAACCGGAAACCCGGCTTGAGGACTGGCCGGCCGGCCGGTGGTTCCGGCGTGCGGGGTGACGGACGGCGCAGCACGATCGGGTCGCTGCGCCGGCGCCGCGTATCAGAACGGGCAGTCGGGTTTGAACGATGGCGCACGTCGCTCTCGCAGCGAGGCAATACCTTCGCGCACGTCCGGTCCGGTGAATCCCATGAACTCCATCGCCAGCGAGGCGTCGAAGGTCGGGCCCGCCAGGCGCAGCCAGTTGTTCAGTGCCTGCTTGGTCCAGCGGATCGCGGACTGCGAGCCGTTGGCGAGTCGACCCGCCACCGCGAATGCGCGTGGCAGCAGATCGGCGTCGTCGACCGCCAGCGAGACCAGGCCGATGCGCTCCGCCTCTTCCCCCGAGACTGCCTCGCACAACAACAGGTAGTACTTGGCCTTGGCCATGCCGCACAGGAGTGGCCAGACAATGGCCGCGTGGTCGCCGGCGGCGACGCCGAGCCGGGTGTGCCCGTCGATGATGCGGGCGCTCTTGGTCGCGATCGAGATGTCGGCCAGCAGCCCGGCCACCAGGCCGGCGCCGACCGCCGGCCCGTGCATCGCGGAGACCACCGGCTTGGAGCAGTTGATGATGTTGTAGACCAGGTCGCGGGCTTCGCGCCAGACGCGCGAGCGCACCTCGAAATCATTCGCCATGTCCTCCACCAGGCCGAGGTCGCCGCCGGCCGAGAAACCCTTGCCCTCGCCGCGGATCAGCGCAACCCGGGTGTCCGGGTCGCGATCGATGTCGAGCCAGATCGTCGACAACTCGCGGTGCATCGCATGGTCGGCGGTCGACAACTTCTTGTTGGCGCTCTGGCCTGCGCCCATGATGATTTCGAGGATGCCGCCGTCATGGCGTTTCAAGCTCAGCGAGTGGTAGTTGTCGTACATGGTGCCAGGATCCTTTGTCTTGTCTCGTCTCGTCTCGTCTCGTCTTGCCGGTGGATAGTGGGTGAGTGAGTACCGCCAATCGGTCAGCTCGCCTCGACCTGCACCAGGCAATCGTAGAAGGTCGGCGCCCGGCCGATGTCGGTCAGCTTCTGGCTGGTGAGTTCGTTGACATTCTTGCCGTCGAGCCCGAGCTTGCGCCACCAGATGCCCATGCCGTTGACCACACCGGGTCGCGCACGGGGCGATACCTTGAGCTTGCAGCGGTAGTCGCCGCGCTGGTTGAACACCCGCACGATCGCGCCGGATTCCAGCCCGCGAGCCTGCGCGTCCGGACCGCTCATCTCCAGGATCGGCTCGCCTTCGATGTCGCGCAGGCTGGTCACGTTGACGAAACTCGAGTTGAGAAAGTTGCGTGCCGGCGGCGAGATCATCGCCAGCGGATATTGCGCTGAACTGCCCGGTGTCTCGTAGTTCGGCAGATGGTCGGGCAGGCCGTCCAGGCCCTGGTCGGCCAGGCGCTGGCTGAAGAATTCGCAACGTCCAGACGGCGTGGGAAAACCGCCAGCGGCAAACGGGGCGTCGTCCAGTCGCAACGAGGCAAAACCCTGCGCCAGCAGTTCGTCGAAATCCACCTGGTCACCGTAGGCCGCGCGGCACAGCGATTCGTCGTCCTGCGCGAAACAGTCGTCCCGGAAACCCATCTGCCATGCCAGCTCGCGGAAGATCTGGGTGTTGGGCTTGGCCGCGCCGATCGGCGCGATCGCCGGACGGTTGAGCAACACGTCGGTGTGGCCGTAACTCAGGTGCACGTCCCAGTGCTCCAGCTGGGTGGTGGCCGGCAGGATGTAGTCGGCATAGTCGGCGGTATCGGTCCGGAAATGCTCCAGCACCACGGTGAACAGGTCTTCGCGGGCAAACCCCTGCACCACCTTGCCGGAGTCGGGCGCCACCGCCACCGGATTGCTGTTGTAGACGATCAGCGCCTCGATCGCCGGACCGAAGGGTTGCGATGTCGGGCGCAGCAGGTCGTCGCCAATGGTGTTCATGTTGATCGTGCGGGCTGGCCGCTGGCGCAGGTCCGGGCGCTCCAGCGCCGCCCGCTGCACCGGGAACTGCCCGGAACTCGACAGCAGCAGTCCACCGGCCGCTTGCCGCCAGGCGCCGATCAATGCCGGCAGGCAGGCAATCGCGCGCACCGCATTGCCGCCGCCGCGCACCCGCTGCATGCCGTAGTTGAGCCGGATCGCGGCCGGGCCGCCGGCGCCGCGGCAGGCGCCATAGTCGCGGGCCAGTGCGCGGATCTGCTCGGCGTCGATGCCGCAGACCGCGGCCGCCCGTTCCGGCGGCCATTGCAGCGCGCGTTCGCGCAGGGCGTCCCAACCCAGGGTGTGGCGGTCGATGTAGTCCTGGTCGAGCCAGTCGTTGCGCACCAGTTCGTGCATCAGCGCCAGCGCCAGCGCGGCGTCGGTGCCCGGCAGCAGCGCGATGTGTTCATGGCACTTGTCGGCGGTTTCGCTGCGCCGCGGGTCGATACACACCAGCCGGGCACCCCGGCGCTTGGCCTCCTGCGCATGGCGCCAGAAATGCAGGTTGCTGGCGATCGAGTTGCTGCCCCAGATCAGGATCAGCCGCGCGTTGGCAAACTGCTCGACCCGCATGCCGACCTTGCCGCCGAGTGTGTACGCCAGCGCCTCCGACCCCGCGCTGGCGCAGATGGTGCGGTCGAGCAGCGAGGCGCCGAGCCGGTTGAAGAATCGCGCGGCCATGCTCTCGCCCTGCACCAGGCCCATGGTGCCGGCGTAACTGTAGGGAAGAATCGCCTGCGCCGCGTCCGGGCCTTTGCCGGCGATGGCCTGCAGCCGGGTGGCGATGTCGCGCAATGCCAGCTCCCAGCTGACCGGCTCGAACCGGCCCTCGCCCTTGCGGCCGACCCGCCGCAGCGGCTGCAGCACGCGATCCGGGTGGTAGCTGCGCTCGGTGTAGCGCGAGACCTTGGTGCACAAGGCGCCGTCGGTCGCGCGGTGCGCCGGGTTGCCCTGCACCTTGATCGCCACGCCGTCCTGCACGGTCGTGACCAGCGAGCAGGTGTCGGGGCAGTCATGCGGGCAGGCGCCCAGGACAGTGGTGGCGGAGACGGCGTTCATGGTCGATCGGAAGCAGTGGTGTTGGCGGTGCAATGGGCCCGGCGCCGGCAGGGCCAAGCACCGAATGCAGCCGGGCGGTAGACTCAAGCCAGACGGTGCAATCCGTCATCTTAGATCAACTATGCATGCCCAGGTTGCCGCAAAGCGCTTCGCATTGCGGCGGTCCGATTCACCATCAGGAGCCTCCATGAAAGTCATCGATTCCATCCTCACCCAGTCGGCAGCCATCGCCGCGGTCCGACGCGACATCCACGCCCACCCGGAGTTGTGTTTCCAGGAGGTGCGCACCGCGGACGTTGTCGCCGCGAAGTTGACCGAATGGGGTATTCCGATCGATCGTGGCATGGGCACGACCGGCGTCGTCGGCATCGTGAAGAGCGGCACGTCGACACGGGCGGTGGGACTGCGCGCCGACATGGATGCCTTGCCGATGCAGGAGTTCAACACCTTCGAGCATGCCAGCAAGAACGCCGGCAAGATGCACGCCTGCGGCCATGACGGCCATACCGCGATGTTGCTGGCGGCGGCGCAGCACCTGGCGAAGAACCGCAACTTCGATGGCACGGTGTACCTGATCTTCCAGCCGGCCGAGGAGGGCGGTGGCGGTGCGCGCGAGATGATCAAGGACGGCCTGTTCGAGAAGTTCCCGATGGAGGCGGTATTCGGCATGCACAACTGGCCGGGTTACCAGGTCGGGCAGTTCGCGGTCAGCGCCGGCCCGGTCATGGCGTCGAGCAACGAGTTCCGGATCAAGATCACCGGCAAGGGGGGGCATGCGGCCTTGCCGCACAACGGCATCGACCCGGTGCCGGTGGCTTGCCAGATGGTGCAGGCGTTCCAGACCATCATCAGCCGCAACAAGAAACCGATCGATGCCGGCGTGATATCGGTGACGATGATCAACGCGGGCGAGGCGGTCAACGTGATTCCCGATCATTGCGAGATTCGCGGTACGGTGCGCACATTCACGCTCGAGGTGCTGGACATGATCGAGCAGCGCATGCGCGAGGTGGCGGAACACACCTGCGCCGCCCATGGCGCGCGTTGCGACTACGAGTTCATCCGCAATTACCCGCCGACGATCAACTCCGCGGCCGAGGCCGACTTTGCGCGCAAGGTGATGCAGGAGATCGTCGGCGCCGACAACGTGGTGGTGCAGGAGCCGACGATGGGCGCGGAGGATTTCTCCTACATGCTGCAGGCCAAGCCCGGCGCCTACTGCTTCATCGCCAACGGCGATGGGGGCCACCGCGAAGCCGGCCATGGCGCCGGCCCGTGCATGTTGCACAACCCGAGTTATGACTTCAACGACGACCTGATCCCGCTGGGCGCGACCTACTGGGTGCGGCTGGCCGAGGCGTGGCTGGCCAAGGACGCGCCGGCGGCCGGCCGATGATCGCGCTCGAGCAGGCGTTCTCGCGCAGTTACCAGCAAGCCCGCAGGCGCTTCCTCGCGGCGGCCGGCCACGCGGGCGTGCCGGTCACCTCCTACGACCATCCCTTGAAGGGGCGTGACGGCGAAGCACTCGCGCTGGACCTGGCCATCGTCGGCGATCCGCAGGCCGAGGCCATGCTGATCGTCTCCAGTGCCTGCCACGGCGTCGAGGGTTTTTGCGGCAGCGGCGTGCAGGTGGCCGCCTTGCATGACGCGCAATGGCTGGCGCGGGTGCAGGACGCCGGTGTCGCGGTGATGCTGATCCACGCACTGAACCCGCATGGTTTTTCGCATCTGCGCCGGGTGACGCAGGAGAACGTCGACCTCAACCGCAATTTCTTCGACGAGCAGCAGGCCTTGCCGGTCAACGCCGCTTATGCCGAGTTGCACGACTTGTTGCTGCCGCCGACCTGGCCGCCGGATGTGGCCAATACGCAGGCGATTGCGCAGTATGTGCAGCGCCATGGCCAGGCACGGTTCCAGGCGGCGGTATCGCAGGGGCAATACGCCTTCCCCGACGGATTGTTCTACGGCGGCACCGAGCCGACCTGGAGCAACCGCACGCTGCGCCAGGTGTTGCGAGACCATGCAGCGGGCGCCCGGCGCCTGGCCTGGATCGACCTGCACACCGGGCTGGGCCCCAGTGGTGTCGGCGAACGCATATTTGCCTGCAAGGACGATGCGGCGGCGCTGGCGCGTGCGCGCCAATGGTGGGGTGGCGACGGGGCGACGCCGATCACCTCGATCTACGACGGTTCCTCGACTTCCGCGCCGCTGACCGGCCTGATGTGGACGGCGGTCTACCAGGAGTGCCCGCAGGCGCAATACACCGCGATCGCCATGGAATACGGCACCTTGCCCATCCTGCAGGTGATCGACGCACTGCGTGCCGACCACTGGCTGCACCTGCAGCCGCGGGCCGACCCGAAACTGGCCGCGCGCATCAAACAGCAGATCCTGGACGCTTCTACACCGACACCGACATCTGGCGGGGCCAGGTCATCGCGCAGGCGCGCGAGTCGATGTTTAAGGCGGTCGATGGCTTGACCGACGCCGGCGCGACCTGACCGGTTGCAACCGGCCGGTGCTCAGAACAGGCGGGCGGTCGCGCGTGCCTGGGCCATCTGCAGCAGGCCGTCGAAAATCAGGTTGTC
>JBFJZP010000016.1:0-14987 GCA_041622095.1 Burkholderiaceae bacterium
GACCCAGCCATGGAGCAGGGCGCTGAGCAACAGGAGCGGGAGCATGGGCATGGAGGAAGGTGGATCCGGGGCCAGGAGGGCATGCGCCTGGTGGTTATCGATACGGTTAGATGAGGCGCTGCGCGCAGGATTCAAGCAGTATCGGGTTGGCCTGCGGCCGGTCACTGCCCATATCGCCACAGCCGCCGATGTCGGCTTGCAATGGCCAAATGTAAGGTGCATTCGTGTCCGACATGCGGGTGGGGACATATGGCGACCGGGCCGATGCGCCGCGCCAGACGCAACCGGTGTTCCGACCCGGTGGGGTGGCGCTTCCCGGTTGCAGGATGGTATGCCTTCATCGGGTGCGCAATCCCGGTGAATCAGAACGCTGGGCAGAAGGCTTTGCCGGGTTGTCTGGCGATATCGCCGGCCACGCAATCTACCGGGCCAGTTGCCGCAGGTGCGACACCAGCATCCAGACCTGGTTGTCGTCCAGGCCTGGATGCGGTGGCATCGCGGTACCCGGTGAGCCGTAGCGGATGATCCAGAACAACTGGCCATCGGGCACACCGTTGATCGTCTGGCTGCAGGTGAAGTTGCGTGGCGGGGGTTCGTACAGTCCGGCCAGCGGACCTTTGCCATCACCTTTCTGGCCATGGCATATCGCGCAGTTCACGCCGCGCGTCTTGCCGTCGTACAAGGCGGCCGCCTTGCGCTGGTCATCGTCCGCGGGTGTGAGCGGATTGCCGCGCGCCAGGTACTCGGCCGGTGCCTTGCCGGTGAAGCGGGGTTGCGGGCAGTTGCCAGGCTCTGCCATTGCGTTCGGGAGCAGGGTGGCCCAGAGAATCCATGGCGCGGTGAACCGCAGGGCCCGGCCTGTGTTGACCGAGCCCGGCAAGCGCAGAGCCTGCATCCAATGGTTGCTGCGCGTGATCATGTTTTTGACTCCCAGTTTGCAATGACGGCGTCCAGCCCCTGCCGATGGTCGGTGACCGTGGGCTTCCAGCCCGGTACCTGGGGCCGCGGCATCGTGTCCGGCATCGCCAGCGCCACTTGTTGCATGTGTTCCTTGCGCACGATCAGTCGCATCACCGGCGCTGCAATACGCGGCACATGCAGCGGAAAACGCTTGCCCAGACGCCGTGCAAAATGGTCCATGAAACGCATGAAAGGCAGCGCCGGGCCGGCTGTTGCGTACAGCGTCCTGCCGGCGTTTTTCGACTTGGCGGCCTGGATCAAGGCGCGTGTTGCGTCATCCTGGTGCAGGTGATACTGGCCCGCAGCACGGGATCCGGCCCAGTACGGCCGACCCAGGCGGAATGCGGTTCGGTAGGCCAGCAGATCCGGGCTGCCCGGGCCGTACAGGTAGCCCAGGCGCACCACCACCGCGGGCAGCGGGCCGGACAACACCATCTGCTCGATTTCCGCAATCGTCTGTGCCAGCGCAAGCAGGGGATCCGCATCCGGTTCGGCCGCCAGGAAGGCGAAACTCGCGTGCACCAGCAGGTCTGCGTCGGCACGCATCGCCCTGCGCGCACTGGCGCGCGCAAGCCGTGCGAAGTCCTTCCAGGCATGACCGTCATGCAGCAGCGTATTCGCCTGTTGCCCGCCAAGATTGAAACAGACCCTGGCTGGCAGGTCTTCCTGCCGGGCCAGCAGCCGACCGAGTTCGGTTTGTCGTCCGGTGATGTGCGCTGTCATGGGGTTTGCGTCTGTTGGTGCAACCGGCTTTCACTTGCCGGCGCGTGTGTCGTCGAGCAGCGGCTTCGCGAGCGCAATCGGTATCCCGATGTTCGATCCGCCAAATCCCGGCAGGATGGCCGCGTTGACCGCGACGACCTGGCCGTCGAGGTTCATGGCCGGCCCGCCGCTGCCACCTTGCGTGGTTTCGGCGTCGTAAACGATGGCCTCGGCGGTGACCTGGCCGACGATGCCGCGGCTGGCCAGCGGGGTTACGAGACCGGCCTTGGCCAGTTCGCGGGTGACGCCGAGCAGATCCAGGTCTGCACGCTTGGACAAGGCGTCGACGAAGCGGGTCCCGGAACGCGCCAGCAGGGCGCGTATACCGGTCGGATATCCGAGCACGATGACCTCGTCGCCGATGCGTGGCGGGTGGGTCGCGCGTTGTAGTGGCGTGGGCAGCGCCGTGGTGAATTTGCCGCGCAATATCGCGAGATCCACGCTGTCGCTGGCGCTGACCAGTTCCAGTTCGAGCGGATCCGCGTCGCCCGGCAGGAAACCCAGCATGCGCTGGAGTTCGGGCTTCATGCCGATCGCCTTGGCGGCGATGCCGGCTTGCTGCGACTCCCACGGCAGCACCACATGCCGGTTGCTCAGCATCAGCCCCTCCGGCGTGACGATGAAGCCGGTGCCGGTGAAGGCGATCTCCACCGCCGGACCTTCACCGGCCAGCGACATCATGGTCCTGCCGTCGGGCAGGCGGATCGGATCGCCGTCCGGGCCCAGCACCACGCGCAGCGGTCGACCCGACTTCTCATGCCGGAACCCGTAACTGCCCTGGATGAAGACGACCGACCGGGCCACATCGGCAATGACGTTCTGGATCGCGGCCGAGCGCGACTCCAGCGCCGTCACCCGTTCGCCGGTCTGTGCCAGGCCTTGTTCGATCTGTTCGCGTACCTGCGCCAGGTCCGCCCGCGTGAGTCGCTCGCGTTCACCTTGCCGCAACGACTCCGCCAGCACCTGCACCCCGGCCTGTTCACGCTCCAGATCGCGCGCGATCTGCTGCGTCTGTTGCTGCTGGACAACCAGCAGGACGGCCAGCGCGGCCAACGCGAGCAGCACCGTGCTGCGAAACAGCAAGCGAGGCCTTCCCGGCTTGCCGCGCAGGTGTCGGAGCCATGCGGCATGGATCGCTGCACCGGCGCTGGGCGCCGGCGATGGTGTTTGCGTCTGATCGGCAAACACCTGTGCCGGTGAAGCATGCACAGAGGTTCCGGCTGGGTAGGTGCGAAATCGCAGCACCGGCCCACCTTCGACCTCGACCAGGTCACCGGCATCCAGCAAGCGGATCGTCGCGCGTTCGCCATTGACCCAGGCCTGGCAACCCGCCTCCATGACCAGTTCATAACTCGGACCGGAGCGGTGCAGCGACCCCAGCAGCTCGCCCTGGCCCGCGTCGTCCGGCGCCTGCACCGACGTGTGGCCGGCGGCATGCAGTTCGATGTGCAGGGTACTGCCGCTCAGTGACTGCGATTGCCCGCGTTGCGGTCCTGACAGGAAGTGCACCACCGCAACCGGATCCGATTGGCCGTCTTGCGGGGAAGCCCTGTCAGGTCTGTCTGTCATCATGTTCCGGGCTCAGGTCCTGGCATGCGGTAGATACCGGGCGGCCCACCATCACGCTTGACCGAGCCTGCCATCAACTCATGAAACCAGTATGCGCTGAATTGCGGGTAGCGGCAAACCGCGCACCCCGCCCGGGCTCAGGACAAGGGGCGCAGCTGTTGCAGCAGGGTTGGCAGCAACTCCGAAACCGTCGGGTGGATATGCATGCCACGCGACATCACGGTATAGGGCCGGTCGGCGGCCATCAGCGCGAGCAGGTTGTGCACCACCTCGTCGCCGTTCATGCCCAGGATGCTGGCACCCAGAATGCGTTGCGTGTCGGCATCGACCAGCACCTTCATGAATCCCTGGGTCTCGCCGGATTCGCGGGCCCGCCCGACGCGCTGCATCGCCATCTTGCCGATCAAGGCCTTGCGCCCGCTGTCACGCACCTGCCGTTCGGTCATGCCGACGCGCCCGAGTGCCGGGTCGATGAACAATGCATAACAGGGGATGCGCTGGGCCAGGCTGCGCGGGTCGTCGTCGAACAGGTTGGCGACGACTATTTCATGGTCGTTCCAGGCGGTGTGCGTGAACGCGCCGCGGCCGTTGCAGTCCCCCACTGCCCAAACGCCATCGGCGCTGCTGCGGCATTGATCGTCGACGACGATGTAGCCGCGGGGGTCGACGTCGATTCCGGCCTTTTCGAGTTGCAGCGTATCGGTATTCGGTTGTCGACCCACGGCCAGCAGCACGTCACTGGCCCGCACGGACTGCGCCTGGTCGCCGCATTGGGTGCCGACGACGATCTGCCGCCCGTCCGGCGCCAGCGACATGCATTGCGAATCCAGTGCGAATTCGATGCCTTCGGCCTGCAGGATGTCGCGGATGCCCGCGGCCACGTCTTCGTCCTCGCGCGCGAGCAACTGGGTCGAACGCTCGACCACGGTGACCTGGGCGCCGAAACGCCGCATCATCTGCGCAAACTCCAGGCCGATGTAGCTTCCGCCGATGATGACCAGGTGCTCCGGTACCCGCGCGAGCTCCAGGATCGAGGTGTTGTCCAGCGTCGATACATCGTCAATACCCGTGATGTCGGGGCGCATCGCGCGGCCGCCCACGTTCAGAAAGATGCGCGGCGCCGTCAGTCGGTTCGCGCCGACCTGTATCGTGCGCGGCGCAACGAAGTGCGCGTCGCCGACGATCAGATCCGTATGGTCGAGGCCCTTGATCCAGTTGGTGACGCCAGTGCGTGACTGCATGACGATCGCATCCTTGCGCGCCTTGATGGCGGCCATGTCGACCCGCATGGCGTCGATCGAAAAACCGAACTCCGCACCCCGGCGCGCCATGTGGATGGCGCGGGCGCTGGCCACCAGCGTCTTGGTCGGAATGCAGCCGACGTTGACACAGGTACCGCCGGGAAAGCCTCGCTCGATGACGGCTGTGCGCAGCCCTTGCTTGCTGCACCGTGCTGCCAGCGCCGGTCCGGCCTGGCCGGCACCGATGATGATGGCATCGTATTGCGTGTTCGGCATGTGGGTTCCCCTTTCCGGCGCCAGCGCCAAGCATGACATGATCTGTGTGTCACATGGTACGCCCTGAGGCAGGACTGTACGGATCGTTGCGGCGACCACGCAGCAGACAGACGGCAGCGATGCAGGTGGAATTTCCGGTGGCCTCGAGGCCGTCATTCAGGTTGATGTGCTTGCGCGAGGTCACTGTCGTTGTGGTGGCTGTCCGAGCGCAACACAGGTCCCGCAAGTGTCCGCCTCGACAGGCTCAGTCGATGAAGCGCGCCGGCGCCGTCACCGACCGATTCACCTGCAGCTGAAAGATGTCCGGGCGCGCATAGTGCCCCGCGACATCGAAAGAGCGCCGCGCATGCGCCGCCCGCTTGGGATCGATCTGCGCGTAGAGGACTTCCTGTTTCTGGATCAGCGGCCCGGCGATCGGGCCGCCAAAGGGTTCGACCACCACGGCGCCGCCGTCGCAGATCCACTCGTCGGCGCCGAACAGCTTGTCGCGTTGCGGGAAGTCGGCTGGGATGTCCCGCGCGTGCAGTGCGGTTGCCAGGCTGACGACCCAGCAACCCCCTTCACGCGCGACATGGCGCAAGCTGGCCTGCCAGCCTTCACCACAATCCCAGGTCGGCGCGATCAGCATCTCGAGGTTTTGCGCATAGAGTGCGAAACGCGCCAGCGGCATATAGAGTTCCCAGCAGATCAGTACGCCGATGCGGCCCACCGGTGTGTCCACCACCTGCAGTCCGCTGGCATCGCCGGTGCCCCAGACCATGCGTTCCGGGTTGGTCGGCATCAGCTTGCGGTGCCGATTGAGCAGCGTGCCGTCCGGGCCGATCACGACCGCGGTGTTGAACAGGGTGCTGCCGCTGTATCGCTTGTCGATCTCATGCATGCCGCAGACCACGGTGATCTGGTGCTCGCGCGCCGCGGCCATGATCGGCGCCAGTGCGCCGCCTTCGATGTCCACTGCGTTGTCGCGAAGCCGATCGTGGATGTCGCCCGAAAGCGCCATGTCGGCTCCCGGCCGCAGCCGCCATATCCAGGTCGGGTATCCCGGCAGGAATGCTTCCGGGAAGACCGCGAGTGTTGCGCCCGCCTTGGCGACTTCTTCGATGCTGGTCACCGCGCGTGCCAGCGACGAGTCCAGGTTCAGCAGCACCGGGGGCTTCTGGATGATGGCAATTTTGTGTGTCATGGTGTCACCTCTTGCATTGGATGGTTGAAAACCTGGGTTGGCCTGGGTCGGCCTATTGCGGCAATGTGATGCCGGAGCCACCCGCTTCGCGCGGCAGGTCCTTCATCTTGGGCAGCCCGTCGGCGATCGGAAGAACCGATTCCTGGTAGTGCACATGGACGGCGGGCTTGAATGGCAGCGCCGGGATGATGGCCGCGCAGACTTCGGTCAGGCCCATGCCCGGGTGGTCGGTCAGGACATGACCGCCGCACTTGGCGCACCACTGCCGGTCGCTGTTTTTCGTCCGGTTGGAGGTACGCAGACTGTCCTGGCCGTGCGTGATCTGGATCGCGTCGGGCTTCCACAGGCTGAAGGCGCTCACCGGCGCGGCCGTCCACTGCCGGCACGATTCGCAATGGCAATAACCCATCAGCGCCGGCTCGCCGGTGACGGTAAACCGGATCTCGCCGCAGAAGCAGCGGCCGGCATAGGTGGTGTCTAGGTTCATGATGTTTCTCCTTGTTCGGGTGTTTCAGCGCAGTTGCCGGCCCCGGTCAGGGCTTGGGCACGCTGCATTCACGCTTGGTGGTGATCCTTTGCGGACGCCGGGTCCGGTCGCCGGCCGGCAGCGATCACCAGCTCGCAGGGGCCGACGAACTGGTCGACGCCGTCGTAACGCGCCAGGGCCTGTTCGATCTCGGCCCAGACGGCGTCCTGGGCCGCAGCGTCCAGGCCGCTCAGCATCTGGTGCAGCGCGCCGAAGGACTCACGCTCGAAGCGCACGCATTCGGCCGCGGATCGCAGGCGCAGGGGTGCCGACACGACACGGTCTTCGACTGCTTCGAAGCCGGCGTCCGACAACACGCGTCGCAGCGCACCCGGATTGCCCAGACTGAACGGCCCGGGTTGTCCCGGCGCGGGTGGTGCGAGCTTGGCGCGATCCCGAATGAGCGACACCGGCAACGAGAAGAAGGCGTTGTTCTGCGGCGTCGAATAGACAATCGCCGCGAACCAGCCACCGGGTTTGAGTGCCTGCAGGATGCCGTGCAAGGCGCGCTGCTGGTGCGGGAAATAGATCAGCCCGACACGCGAGATGGCCGCATCGAAGCTGGCCGGCTCCAGCGCGAGATCTTCACCATCCATGACGCGAATGTCGAGCTGCGCCAAACCTTCCTGCCGGGCGGCGGCGGCCGCGTAGTCGAGGATGTTCGACGAGATGTCGGTGGCCAGCACATAACCGTCGTCACCGGTGCGGCGTGCAGCCTGCAGGCTCTGGCCACCGGCGCCGGCGGCCACATCGAGCACGCGGGATCCCTTGTCGACACGGGCCATGTCCAGCATGGTTTCGGTGGCCGGGCCCAGCCAGGTGTCCAGTGTGTCGCCCCAGTCGTTCCAGGCCTTGGCGGCGGACTGCCATTGCTGTTCGGTCGTGGCCTTGTAGGCTTCGGGGTTGAATGTTGCGGTGTTCATGATCGACTCCTTCATCGGTTGCTGACAGGCTTGCTGACAGGGTTGATGTGGGTCGGGCGCCGAGGGCGTCTGTTATCCTGAACCCACGCCTGCACTATTGCGGCGCACCGTTGAAACCAGCGTTTGAAAAAGCGAACTACTGCGTAGAAGACGTCTGGACCGACAGCAAGGAGGCTTCCGATGCCTGCCGAAGTCGATACGCCACCCTGCCCGCACCTGCAGATCGATCTGCTGGGGCAGTTGGCGTTGAGTCGGTCCTCCCAAACCCTGCTACTGCCGGCGTCGAAAAAGACGCGCGCCTTGCTGGCCTACCTGGTCGTCACGGCCTCGCGCCATCCGCGCGGCGCGCTCTGTGACCTGTTCTGGGAGGAGGCCACCGATCCGCGTGCCGGTTTGCGCTGGAGCCTGACCCAGATCAGGCGGGCGCTGGGCAAAGAGCAGGGCGAGGCCTTGCGCGCAGACCGCGAAGCCGTCGAGTGGCTGGGCGCAGGCGTCACGACAGACCTGTCGCGTCTGGAGCGTCTGACGCAGCATGGCTGCGCGCAGGCCTCGCTGGCGGATCTGACCGAAGCGCGCGCGCTGTTTCGCGGCGGTTTTCTCGAAGGGCTGGATCTGGCCTCTTGTTATGCGTACCACGAGTGGTGTATCGCCGAGCGTGAGCGAACCAGTCGGCTGCATGAGCAAATACTGGTGGCCTTGATCGAGCGCCATCGTGGTGACCCGGAACAAGTGCTGGTGCATGCACGCGCACTTGCGTCGCACAACCCGCTCAATGCGCTGGGGCACAGCGAGCTGGTCGCCACCCTGGGTGTGCTGGGTCGTCGGCGTGATGCCATGGCGCAGTACGAACAGTGCCGTCGCATCTTCGAGCGCGAACTCGGCCTGGCACCGCCGGCCGCAGTGGAAACCGCACGTGCCGGCCTGGCTACCAGGCGTGGCGCCGATGCCCATGCCGATCCGGTCAAGTCGGTGTCGCGGTTTACACCGAATACGGCCACGCCTGTGCGCGCTGAACTTGCCGGGCGAGACATGGTGGTCGCACAGATCGGCAAAACCATCGATCTGGCGATTCGCGGCCAGGAGTCGGAGGTGTTGCTGTTCAGCGGTGTTCCCGGTATCGGCAAGTCGCGTCTGCTGGACGAATTCGAACGCCAGGTTGCGAGCGCAGGGGGGCGCTCTCTGCGGGGTCGCGCCTATGAGGCCGAGAAGGTCCGGCCTTTCGGTTTCTGGATCGACGCATTGCGCGGATTGCCCGACGATGCGCTTCCTGTGGCGATGCGCTCAGCGCTGCAGGCCTTGATCCGCCCGGTTGCCGGCGCGCCGCTGGCGCCGGATCGGGATGCCTTGTTCGACGCGGTGGTGGCGGCCGTGTCCCAGTTGGCGCGTGCGGGGCCAGTGGCGGTACTGGTGGACGACCTGCACTGGATCGAGGCCTCGTCTGCCGCATTGCTGCACTACGCTTTGCGCCAGCTGGCCGGAGCCCCGGTGCTGTTCGCGTTGGCGGGGCGCAGCGGTGAACTGGAGGACAACGCCGCAGCCCAACACCTGGTCGTCGCATTGGCACGGTCGAAACGGCTGCGGCGGATCGCGCTAGGGCCCTTGAGCGATGCCGACGCACGGGTGCTGCTTGCCGGCATGTGCCCTGGCTGCGAGCCGGAGCCTGTCGTTGCGCAAGCCCAGGGCAACCCGCTGCTGCTGCTTGAACTGGCCAGCGCAGACGGCGCGGACAGTGGATCGACAGGTTTGCTGGATCGTGTGTTCGAGTTGCGTATGGCCCCCTTGTCGCCCGGGGCTGGCGAATTGCTGGACTGGGCGTCCGCATTGGGCAAGGCCTTTTCTCTGCAGGTTCTGCAGGAAGCGCAGGGGGTCGGTCCGGGCGTGCTGGATCAGCAACTGGCCGAACTGGAGCGTCACGACCTGATCGGTGCGCATGGCGACGCCGGTTATGTGTTTGGCCATGATCTGATCCAGCAGGCGGTCTACAGCCGGATCTCGCAACCGCGGCGCCGCCTGATACATGGCAGCATTGCCAGAAGCCTGAGCCAGGGCATGGACAGCAGTCCGCAGATCTGCAGCGAGCTGGCCTACCATGCCGGCCTGGGCGGGCAGCACCAGCTGGCGGCAAAGGCCTCGATCGGTGCCGGCGAATATGGCTTGCGCATGTTTGCGAACCGCGAGGCGGCCGAGATGGCGCGCCGCGGGCTGCGGCAAGCCGTCCGTATCGCCGACCGCGCAGCGCGCGCAGGTCTCGTCATGGGCTTGCTGCGTGTGCAGGTGCTGGCGACCTCTGGTCTGCAGCTCGCCCGGCTGCGGCCCGATGCCGCGACCCTGCAGCATGCCATCGATGATGCACTGGCGGTTCGCCAGCATGCGCAAGTGGCCCAGGGGTATTACCTGCAGTCGGTCCTGTACCAGGAAGCCGGTCAGTTCGATGCGGCGCAACAGGCGACGCTGCGCGCAGCCGGTGCCGCGGACGTCTCGGACGCAATGGGCCGCGCCCGTCAACTGGCGAACAGCGCGCGTTGCCTGGTCGAGCTGGGGCGCGACGTCCCGCGCGCCAGGGCCTTGGTGAGCGAGGCCCAGGCCTTGTCGGAAGCGGCCGGTTTGCATGAAATCGAAGTGCGCTGGTGCAACGGGCTGCTGCACCAGTGGGACGGTGATCTGGCGCAGGCCGCGTCCGAGATCGATGCCGCCCTCGTGCTGGCGATCGAGGCGCAGGACCGCTGGCGTCAATGCAAGTGCCTCGCATCGCTGGCGTTGATCGAACTCGAGCGCGGCCGACCGCGCCAGGCGCAGGTCCACGCGGCCGAGTTGTTGTTGGCCGCCAGGCAACTGGGCGAAGCCGTGGACGAGCCGTTGGCGCAGGCGATCGATGCGCTGGCACGCCAGATGGCGGGGGAGCAGGGTGCGCGACCGGACGCCGCGATCGAACGACTGCGCCTGGCCGACGACAAGTCGCGCCTGGCCTGCATTCTGAACCTGGCGGCGACGATGGCACTCGGGCAGGAGCGGTTCGAACATGCCCGCGTCATGGCGACGGATGCCCTGGCCGTGGCCGATTCCATCGGCGATGGCAATGAATCGATCGTGGCGCAGGCCATGTTGCTGCGCATCGCCGAGGCGCTGCGTCAGACGGACAGCACCCGGCAAGCGCAGGACCGGCTGCGCGACATGCTTGCGGCACCGGGTGAACGCAGTGCCCGCGCAACGCAGGCTGCCGTGGCCGCATCGCCCGGCATCGCCCCAGTGCGCATGGCCGAGACCCGGCCTGCGCCATGATCAGCGGCCCGATTTCAGGAGGTATTGCCATGCAGCATTTCATTGTCGAACGTTCGTTTGCCACGCCGTTCTCGGATCAGGAACTCGATGCGGTGTCCGAGCGCATGGCGCCCTGTCTGGATCTGTACGGCGTTCGCTGGGTCCGCAGCCACCTGTCTCAGGACCGCTTGCGCATGGTCTGCGAATACGAGGCGCCCGACGCGGAGCGTCTGCGCAAGGTCCAGCATGAAGCCGACGCCCGATTCGACCGTGTGTGGGCCGGGCAACTCATCGAACCTTGATCCGATGGCTTCGTCGCGGGTCTCTGGGTCGCGCTGACCCTGGACCCTGGCGCTGATCGCAGCGGGGCTGGCGCGCGCCGCGACAACGCGAACGGCAGCGCCGGTTGCATGGCCTGCCGCTCGTTGCTTGCGTGGCTCAGTCCGCCTGGAAGCCGGAATTGCGGATCGGCCCGGCCCAGGCTGCCTTGTCGCTGGCCAGTCGCTGGGTCATCTCGTCGGCGCTGCCGGGTGCGGCGTTCAGGCCCAGGCTGGCCAGGCGGCCAACCAGATCCGGGTTTTTCAGCGCGGTCTGCAAGGCCGCATTGAGCTTGTCGACGGTGGCCTTGGGCATTGCCGGCGGGCCGAACACGCCGAACCAGGCCAGTGCGTCGATGTTGATGCCTTGCTCCTTGAAGGTCGGAACCTCGGGGAAGTTGGGGTTGCGTTGTGCACCGCTGAGCGCCAGGATGCGCAGCTTGCCGGCCTTGTGGTATTCGGCGAACTCGGCCGGCGTGTCGAAGCCGATCGGAATCTGGCCACCCAGCAGGTTGGTCACCAGCGGCGCACCGCCCTGGTAGGCGACATGGGTCAGCTTCATCTTGGCGGCATCGGCCAGCAGCTCGCCCATGAAGTGCGGCATCGAGCCGGCCGCCGGCGAGCCGAAGTTGGCCTTGCCCGGATTGGCCTGGAACCAGGCGATCAGTTCCTTCATGTCCTTGGCCGGTGTGCCGGGGCCGGCGGCCAGCGCCAGCGGGAAGGTGGCGGCGTTGCCGATGGCCGTGAAGTCCTTCGTGGTGTCGTACTTGATGCTCTTGAAAACCATCGGCTGCACCACCATCACGGCGAACGGCACCACCATCACGGTGTTGCCGTCGGGCGCCGCGTCCTTGACCATCTGCGCCGCGATACGCCCGCCGGCGCCCGGCTTGTTCTCCACCAGCACCGCAACGCCCAGCGTGTCCTTCATCTTGTCGGCCAGCAACCGGGCCGTGGTATCGGCCGAGCCACCCGGTGGGAAACCGACGACCAGCCGCACCGGGCCGGTTTGCGCTGATACGGCTTGCGCCCATACCAATGCCAGGCCGATCAGGCCGGATTTGAATGCCATGTGTTGTCTCTCGCGGTTTTGTTGGGAGCGCCAGTTTAGTGCGGCATTGTCTTGGCGTGGGGCCGGATTTACCCCCCCCAGCGGAACCGCGGCGGCGCCGCTGTCAGCGTCTCAGGTCGTTCAAGGACCAGTCGTAGTCCAGGTAGCGGATCCGCACCGAGCCGGCCCGAATCTGCGCGCGATCGGGCATCGGTACGGCCAGCGCATCGGCATAACGCAACACCAGGTCGTTCAGGCTGCCGATGCCGCGGTGGCCCTTCTGGAAATCTTCGCCGAACCACTTGAAGATCTCGCTGAGTTCGGCCCGGCCGTCGCGGTATCGATTGCGGGTCGGGTCGGACATGAAGCGGTTCATGCCGTCGTCCATCTGATCGTCCAGCCGGGTGGCGGTGAAGGCTTCCGGGCGCAGGGCCGGGCAACCGATCGACGCGCAATTGACCGCGGCATGGACCCGCCAGTCGTTGTAGACAGGGCGCAGTTGTTCGTGTTCGATCCAGTCCAGATGACGTTCCTCCCCGAGCAGGCGAAAGAACTTCTTCTTCCACGGGCTCTGGAACAGGCTGCCCAGGTCCTTGATCGAGCGCAGGTTCGGATACTGGGTGAGGATCAGTTCGAGCGTGAAGCCGTTGTAGGCATTGATCAGGAAGGCCATCTTCTGGCTGCGGTTGAAGCCGGCGAACTGCGCCGGCGTCACGGCCGACCAGCGCGCCAGCACCTGCTGCAGGGCCGCCCGGTCCGGCGCAAATCCCTGGTAGTCGACCTGGCTTTGCTTGTTGTCGGGCAACCAGCGCACATGTTTCTTCAGCAGTGCGTCCCAGGCCGCATAACTGTGGTCGAAGCTGGCGTCGGCAGCTTGCGCCAGAACCATGCCGGGCTGCCAAGTCGTGATGGAGCCGATCGCGGCGGTCAGGAAAAGTCGTCGATTGTGCATGTCGGTTCAGCCCCGTTTCCAGTCATGGTACTTGCGTACCCACTCCAGCAGCCGCACCGGCTGGTGCGCCCGTTTCCATTCGCCGGCCGCGTACTTGTTGGCTTCCGACCAGGTGGGGTAGGTATGGATGGTGCCCAGGATCTTGTTCATGCCCAGGCCGTGTTTCATTGCCAGCACGTATTCGGCCAGCAGTTCGGCGGCATGCGAGCCGACGATGGTCACGCCCAGGATCTGGTCCTTGCCCGGCACCGTCAGCACCTTGACGAAACCACGCGCCTCGCTGTCGGCAATCGCCCGGTCGAGATCGTCGATGCCGTACTTCACCACCTCGTAGTCGATGCCTTGTTCCTTCGCGTCCTGCTCGTTCAGGCCGACCCGGGCCACTTCCGGATCGATGAAGGTGGCCCACGGAATCACCGAGTAGTCGGCCTTGAACTTCTTGAAATCGCCGAACAAGGCGTTGACCGCTGCGTACCAGGCCTGGTGCGCTGCGGTGTGCGTGAACTGGAACGGACCGGCCACGTCACCGGCGGCATAGATGTTGGGGTAGATCGTCTGCAGATAGGCATTGGTCTCCACCGTCTTCTGGGTCGGGATGCCGAGCTCCTCCAGGCCGTAACCGGTCAGTCGGGCGGCACGCCCGACCGCGACCACCAATGCGTCGAACTCCAGGCGCAACTCCTTGCCCTCGTGCTCGACGATGATGGACTTGGCGCCGTCAGCAGACTTCTCGCAGCGCAAGGCCTTGTGCGACACCAGCACCTTGACGCCGTCGGCCTGCAAGGCCTTGCGCGCCAGTTCGGACACCTCTTCGTCTTCGCGCATCATGATGCGCGGCGCCATCTCGATCTGGCTGACCTCGGCGCCCAGGCGCGCAAACGCCTGGGACAACTCGCAGCCGATCGGGCCGCCGCCGAGTACGACCATGCGCCGTGGCATCTCGTCCATCTGTGCGAATACATCCCACAAGGTGTCGCTGGTCACATAGTCGACATCGTCCAGGCCGGGCAGAGGTGGCACGAACGGACGTGCGCCGGCGGCGATGACGATGTTGCGTGTCGTCAGGCGACGGGTGCTGCCGTCCTGGCCCTTGATCTCGACCGTCCACGGGTTGACGATGGTCGCGTGCCCGAGCTGCACGTCCACGCCCATGCCGGTGAAGCGTTCGACGCTGTCGTGCGGCGCGATGTCGGCGATGATCTGGTGGATCCGGGCCATCACCTGGCGAAAACTGAAACTGGTGCGGGTCGCGTTCAGGCCGTAATGTTGCGCATGGTCGATCTGGTGGCGCAGCTTGGCGGTGCGGATCAAAGCCTTGCTCGGCACGCAGCCGAAGTTCAGGCAGTCGCCGCCCATCTTGTGCGACTCGACCAGCGTGACCTTGGCCTTGACCGCGGCACCGATCAGTGCGGCAACCAGGCCACCGGCACCAGCGCCGATGACGACCAGGTTGCGGTCGAACTGCGTCGGCCGCACCGCGTTCCAGCGCGCAAACACCTTGCGCCGCTTGAGTGCTTCGACCACCTTCTTGGCCAGCAGCGGGAACAGGCCCAGTGCGACAAAGGCGCCGATCAAGCCCGGAGACAGGATCGAGCCGAGCGAATCGATCTTGGCGATCTCGGTGCCGGCATAGACATACACCACGGTACCGGCCAGCATGCCGACCTGACTGACCCAGAAATAGGTCAAGGTCTTCATGCGGGTCAGCCCCATCAGCAGGTTCAGGGCAAAAAACGGGATCGCCGGTATAAGCCGCAGCGTGAACAGGTAGAAAGCCCCTTCGCGCGCGACACCCTTGTTGACCTCGGCCAGCCGGCGGCCGAAACGGGCTTCAATCGTGTCACGCAGGATGTAGCGCGACACCAGCATCGCCAAGGTGGCACCCAGCGTGGATGCGAACGATACCAGTACCGTGCCCCAGAGCAGACCGAACACCGCGCCTCCGGCCAGTGTCATGATCGCTGCGCCC